>CACVAY010000037.1:15640-39193 GCA_902727985.1 uncultured Thiotrichaceae bacterium
TGTTTACTTTGCTCATTTCGAGTTTTTATCAATGGGCATACAATAAAGGCAAGCCTTCACTTTATTCGCCCCGATACTTTGCAGGAATAACATCTGAACCATAGTTTTTGCCATTTCCTGTTTTGAAATGCCAAGTGATTTTCTTTAACTGCCCATCCACAACGGCCTCAATATTCACGCTATAGCGTGTTCTTATAGCCAAGGGCTTTAAAGGGAACCATGCAAATTGCAAAGCGGTAAATTTCTTATTCGGATCATTTTTGCTATGCATAAACCTCACCTCGTTTACCGACTGTTTCTCCCCCCCATGATGACGGAACAACTGAAACTTTTTGATCGATATACGATTCACAAGGCCAGGATTAAATTGTAAAGACAAGGGATAACCACTCACTGACATATCTGGCAATGGGTCAGGAAACTCTTCAAGAAAAGTGGTCATTACACGCTGAGCATTATTCGCTGGCCAGACGACATAATAAGGATTCTTTTTATACTTTTGCTGATTTAACTTACGATAATACTCAGCGCGTATTTTCTTTTTACTTGCACAAAAATCATAGAATTCTCCAGATTCAGTATAACGTTGATGACGCGCACTACTCTGGCATCTTTCTTCAAACCATTCAGAATGGACTCTGGTCTTATTCTGACAAACTTGATAATAGTTGCCATCCCATTGGTAACGTGCAGCATCATTATGACACGCTTGATCAAACCAATGAGCATCAACCTGGTATCGTCCATCACACAGCTCATAGAATCGGCCTACTCCTTTAAATAAAGCACTTTCAGGCGGGTTACGACAGAAATTTGTCATGTAAGACTGTTTTAATAGATTGCCATTTGCGCACTTTAGATCGTAAGGCTTTTCATAGCGGGCATATTGAGGGATAGCTTTACAAATCTTATTCCAATACTGCTCAGTGACGGGAATACCCGCACAATCATACCCCTGTGTTGATAATGCATTGCGACCAGGATTGGTACAGGTACGTGAAATATCATTCCTACCCATATTAAAGACATAGTTGGATTGCTTGATGCCGACACCGATCTCATCAATACTAAAATCCAAAAAACCAAAACGATGATAAATCCCTGACATAAGGAGGTCGATTGCATCACGAACATTACTATTACCGACACTAATATTTTCACTCACCACGCTATGCGGATAAGACATCCTTTTTGCACGATCTGATACATTATTACCAATAAATAAAGGTGCATTCCTGTTTTGTATATGCGCATCATAAAAACTACGGATTTTTCCTTGTTTATTCCGCGCCAGATATAAGGCATGTTTTGTTGCAGAGGTCGTCAAATGCGACTCTTGTTTTAAGAGCAACATTCCTGCCTGTTGACGCAAGGTATTTAGGTATTGCAATGCATTATCTGCACTAGCTGGCGCACTAAGAATAATGAATAATAAAAACAGAGATATACGTGACATAGTAAGCATCTTAATAAACCCATTAAGCGGAGTCTTACATAGGGTTAATATATCGTCAGTTGCAAACATTATGACTGGTCATATTCAAGCAATAAGCTGTAAACTCTTGAGCAACACACCTCCTTCAACTTTAATCACAGCTTCCTAAATATGAGGATACTATTATGAGATTACTCCACACCATGCTGCGCGTGACTGACCTTGAGCGCTCAATCCAGTTCTATACCGACATTTTAGGGATGGAATTATTACGTCAGAAAGAATACCCAGAGGGTAAATTCACCTTGGCATTTCTGGGTTATGGGGATGAATCCGAAAATACGGCACTGGAATTAACGTATAATTGGGATGTCGAAGCTTATGAGATGGGAAATGCCTATGGTCATATCGCTATTGAAGTAGAAGATGTGTATGAAGCTACTCGCAAGATTAAAGATCAAGGCTGTAAAATTACCCGTGAAGCTGGGCCTATGAATGCAGGCACGACGGTTATTTCCTTTGTCGAAGACCCAGATGGCTACCCGATCGAATTGATCGGTAAAAAACACTAAACGGGATTTAGGTAGCAAGAAGCTGTCACTTGCTACCTGCTATTTCTGATGCAGGGTCAATTGGGTAAATGGTATTTCCCAATCGTATTTGGTACACGCGTCAACACTCCAACGTCGTATATTTCTTCGCATACGATTATAGATATCTGCCAAGTCTCCCTTAAAATCTGCAATTATGACAATATCCAAAGATGATGCATTGGCTTGCTCGAATTCAACGCGTAAATTCAATAGGCTTTTATCATAGCCCTCATGACGAATCTGCTCTTCGAGATACGCTGAGAGTTTCTCCAAGACTTCCCCTGTACATTCAGCTTGTAGATCATAGCTAATCCCGATAATCTCTTTCAGACGGAAACTGGTTGATAGATTACGAGGATTTGAACTCAGGAAATCCTGCATTTGGTAGTTAACTTTTGCTCCACCGCGTTCTACCAGCTCAATCATTTCCTGCGAAATACCGACAACCTTGCCGCGTACCCCGTCAGATAAAATAACCCAATCAGATTTTTTACAGGGAAACCAGGGCTCACCCTTGGCAATGGGTCTAGAAACCTCATCAACAAGCGATTCAATAGGGATACGAATACGTAACCCTGAAATCGGATTATCTAACTCAGAATACACATTCAGACTTTTTACTCTCCACGGTAAACCATCCAGAAAAACCCGCTCACCTTCTCTTACCGCACCAATATTCAATAGCAAGAGCGCCTGATGCCACATCTTGGGTACGGTATACTTTAACCCCCATGCTAAACCAATGAGTATCAACAACCCTAAACTAAAAAGCAGCCAATCACCAAAAGCATAGAACACCATCATGGGTGCCATTATGGATAAGGCAATTGTTAGCGAACGGTAAACCAGATCAATCAAACGTTGTCGGAATGAACGATCCACTCCTTCCATGCCGGGAAGATGACGAATGATATACTTATAGATCAGTTTAGAGGTCAATAAAACCCCCAAAAAGCTGCCAAACCCTAATAAAAGGTATAAACCTCTCTTCTGGAAAAACTCTCTGAAGTAATCTTTACTGCTTTGCAAAAAGGTTGTATTCGCCTCTGCAGCCTCCAACATATCAAGCTGTGCCTGAGCCAAATTATTCCGACTTTCAGCCTGTCGATAACGACGTTTCCATTTACGCTCAAGACTGGTCAGTTCGGCTTTTAAGTTCTTATCCTTTTCATGCTCTAATAATTTTTTCAGATTTTCTTTGGCTGCCAATGCGTTCAGCATCTGTTGCACTGATATGGTGATCTCATCCCGGAAACGGTTCTTTTCACGAATGGGCGAAGTCAGATGTTTCATCTCTTGAACAATAGGTTCAACAAGGCTTCCTAAGTCCTCCTTAAGATTAAACTTTTTATTGGTATCCTGAAACTCGGCTGCACTATGCAGATCTGTGGCTATCTGCTCAAAATTCAAGTTAATTTCAGCGAGTTCTTGCCCAAGACTCTCAAGCTGTTTATCGATTATTTGCTTTTCTGATGGAGCAACTGTTTTGGCAAGTTCTTTACCTAATAGTTTGATTTCTTTTGAAAGGTTTGTTTTTACGACCAATAAAGACTGTAACGTTTTTAGCTCATTGACGGGTATTGACAAGTTGGCGTCTTCTTCAGACAATTCAGCCTCTACGGGTTCGGCGTAAAGAAAATTAATACTGAATAAAAAACCTATAAGTACAACAACAATCCATTGTAAAGACATATAGCTCCCCCCGCCCACTCTTGATTTCCTTAGCGTTTTCAACAAATGTCGAACCTCTTATCTACTAAAGCTGAATATGAACAATCATACTGTATAATCTTAAGCCTTAGCTGGAAAAATAATAAAAATAAGTAAAATGTCTAACAAAATTTTTCTTCTCATCTCCTTCCTGGTCATAGCATTTAGCATGGCTGGCATTTATTCCTATCTTTCAGAACTTAATATGAAGGATGAGAAGATAGACAGCAGCGTTATAGCAAAGCTAAATACAGATGATCAGAAGACTTCAATCAGCAAAGTTAAGCCGATAAAAGAATCGAATGCCCCATCTAAGGATAAACACCATGAAGAAAGCCTGTTGGATATTTCTACGACCAAAAACCTGAGTATTCTGAATGTTTGGTTTGAACTCGAACCTGCCGTTGTTATACCCGATATTCATCTTGACGATAGAATTATTATTGATAAAAAGCTCGGTGTTCATACCGAGTATTTAAGTATGATTAATGTCGGTCACCTGCTCGAAATCCCCAATGCAGGAAACAACCGCTACCTCATCAAGCTTACTGATAAAAAGAAAACGGGTAAGAAGTATGAATTACACGGTGAGTTTGAAAGTCAGGGAAGAATCTTTTTTTCTAACTTTAGTATCTCAAAAAACAATATCTACGGTTTGATCGAGACACCTGAAGGGGAATTCAATCTGAGAATGTCTAAGGGCCAAGGATATTTATATAAAGCTGATCAGCTAGATAAATTTACAGAGAATCGGAATAGACCTGATGTGATTACTGATATTCCTGGCTTCTTAGACTAAGACGAGCGATCACCTATACAAAATCGATTTTGCCTTGATTGGCCCATGGGTTTTCATACCCCCACCAGTTTTCGGTAATTGTACCGTAAACGGAGCGAATATCGAATTCATGCCTAACATTCCAGTTATCATGATTTTTAAGATCAGGGTTATGCCCATAAAGAACACCCCCTTTTACCTTTCCTCCCATTACAAGCATCGGGGCAGCAATTCCATGATCTGTGCCTCCACTTAAATTCTGTTTAATACGACGACCAAATTCTGAATACGTCATCACAACAACATTATCCCACATGTGACTGCTAATCATGGCTTTAGAGAAACTATCCAAGCCTTGGGCAAGGTAATGTAGCAAGTTCTTATGCGGCACAGCCTGTGAAGCATGGGTATCAAATCCACCTAGACTCACCTTATAAACCGAAGCATCAGCTCCACCCACAATCATCTTAGCGACAGAACGAAGATCATTATTGAAGGTACGACGCACTGGAAAGTATCGGTCAATGTGGCGCATTCGTGCACTTCTCTCAAGTACATCTTTCGCACCATGTAACTGTTTTTGTACATCAACGATATGCTGTAGCGATGGGTTCGAACATTCCAAATCAAGATCATCTAGTGACTCGGCTTGCTGCACAAAGGTTTTCGGATCTTGCATCACAACAGAGCGGCAACGCTTTCCACTCATAGGGCCAAGACCTTGGCCCACTACAATACCATCAACACCATAACTACGCTGTGGTAACACTTGAGCTAACCAACCCTCATCAGGAATGTGGTTGAACGTTCCAGCCGTTTCCCAAATATCACGTGATCTAAAATGCGAGCCATCGGGCTGAGCAAATCCAACATTCTGAACCCATGCTAATTGATCCTTGTCCCACAAGCCTTTTAAAGGTTTTAAGGAGCTATGCATTCCCATATTGGAACCCACATCAATCACCTGTGATTTAGATAATGTGAGGTTTCTTCGAATTTTTTTATCCTGATAAATAGGATCAGTGTAAGGCACCAAGGTGTTTAATCCATCGTTACCACCTTCCAACTCAACCAACACTACGATTCTGCGTTTATTGTTAACAGTATCGGCTAGTGACAATGTCGGAAATAGCCCTGCACTTGTTAAAGTCGTAAGCGCAGAAAATTGCATAAATTCACGTCGATTCATGTGTACGAGGTTTTCCTGGGTAAATTAGGTGAGTTGATACATGGGATCAAGCGTAAGGCTGCGGATCAAACGGGGTTTGCCTCCTGTCAATGCCGGTAATTCTCTTACCGCCTTATCAGGTAACAACCACTTTTCGTATTCTTCAACAGAAAGATTACGATATTGATCCCCACGATTCACTTTGGTATTGAGATTGGCACCTGACCAGCCGCTCAATAACTCTTTTCGAACGAGTAATGTCTGAGAATCAATCCAATAATGACCACCTTTCCAACCGCTCACATTCGGTGGATCAAACAAATCTTGTCCAAGTAGCCTAAAGATATTAACCATTTCTTTTTTGGGCATCCGCTTAAATGGCAAAGTACGTAATGTACCAATAACAAGGTCTGCTGGAGACTTCGTTAATGTGCCACGATATTTTTCATCCCAGAAAGGTTTACTGGTCAAAACTTCTCTGAGAAGTATTTTAATATCGTAGTTTGACTGGTAGAACTTTGTTGCCCACACGCTAGTATATCGGACGTCTGGTGCTCCATCGCTTATAAAGAAGCTCCAAAATTTCTTAGCAATAGTATTGGCAGTATGGCGACTTCCTAGTAGTACGCGGAGAACTTCATCACCTGATTGAACAGTCTTCCCTAAAACTTTCTTGGGTTTCTCATCATGATCTTTATGATTAAACTGATGACGCTGTTGATAGCGATTGACACCCCACCCCGTAAACGCACGTGAAACTTCGCGAATGTCATGATTCGAATAATGACCACGACCTACGGTAAATAATTCAAGTAATTCACGCGCAAAGTTTTCATTTGGTGCATGTTTCTCATTGAGATGCCCATCAAGATAGATTGACATCGCAGGGTTTTTGGCAATGTCTTTAAGCATGTTACCAAAATTGCCTAAGGCATGTTTGCGCAATAAGAGGTTCTGCTGATGCAACAAAGACGGTTGCTCAACTTTATTCAATGAGGAAGTAAAATGGCTATGCCAAAACAGCGTCATTTTCTCCAAGATTGGTGATGGGGTATTCATCATATGGCCAACCCACCATTCTTTGAGACGATGATTCTCTCTGCTCATCATCGTGTGCATACGCTTCTTATGATCAGAGTTACTTGATTCCATAAGATTCTGTTGCACGTTCCAAGGTGTAAAATACCCGGCACCCGGTGTTCGATACGATACTTTTCTAAGCAGCTTGTTTATTGCTTGCTCAGGTGTGTTACCCACTAACTGATTTACAGATGTCCATTCGACACCGAAGCCTGTCCGGCTAACTAGATGTCTACTAGCATTCAGATCTAATTTTCGTGTCATTGATATCCTAAAGACTCCCAGCCTTCACTGGTATCCCTCATAATATAACCGCTAGCGATAGTTCGGTAACTGAACGCTTCACTTTTGCCTTAAAGTTGCACGACCATTTACCATTGGGTTGTAGCTGTACATTGCAGCCAATTTCTTAATGGCACCTTAACAGAAGTTGCTTAATTAAAGTACATGACCTAATGATGTTTATCAAGAGCATCAATGACGTTGGCTGTTTTTTAATCAAATGAGACACTTTCACTATTTAAGAAACTTTCTATGGAAGAAAAACCGCACTCATTAAAAAGGGAATAACCGTTCTGAAGATTGCCAGCACGCCAATAAATGAAGGATAATCCTTCCACCTCTCAACCTCAAAAATAAGAGATAAACGTATGCCTGAACAAACCCTTACAGTAAAAACACCACTGCAAATTGCAATTATCACCATATCTGACTCTCGCACAGAAGATAATGATAAATCAGGTAAAATATTGGTGCATAGACTGCAAAAAGCAGGACATTCACTTGCCCACAAAGCAATCATTCCAGATAATATTTATGCGATACGCGCCGAGATATCAGCCCTTATTTTAAATAATAATATTCAGGCAGTTATCACCACTGGTGGTACTGGACTTACCGGAAGAGATGTCACACCTGAAGCTATTCAACCATTATATGACAAAGAAATCACGGGATTTGGGGAGGTCTTCAGAATGATCTCTTACGATTTAATTAAAACCTCTACCGTACAATCACGAGCCATTGCAGGCATTGCCAATGGTACCCCTATTTTCTCACTTCCTGGATCACCAGGTGCTTGTAAAGATGGTTGGGATTCCATTATTTCTCATCAGTTAAATATCGACCACAAACCCTGTAATCTCGTCGAAATCATGCCACGGTTCTTAGAGAAGTAGAATAAAGAGGGAATGTTATAAAATCATGAAAAGAAGGTAAGCCTTCAGACTACTTGCTAAGTTTTCACAATGAGGTATATGGAAAGAACATCCATATACCTCTTTTGATGTAGCTATCGAGCAGCTTCTGTTAGCGCTTGATACTTAGGTGATGTTGGTTGCCCTACATGCTCAAGCATACTGAAGAAATTTCTAGAATCAGTCTCACCAATACCGTAGAAGTGCACCATCAGATCTCCACCAGCCTGTTTCCATGCTCTTATATAACGTTGATAGGCTGCTTTCATACGAGGATCACGATTTGCTCGCATGAACATATCTAGCAAGCGTTGATCGCGTAATGTATGAGGTGGATCAACACGCAATAAGTGCTGCCCTGCCTCATACGCAATGAGTGGTAAACCATATTGTTTAGCTAAGGCTACGTTTGGTTTAATGCGTTCCACAAGCGCACGATCAATTGCGCCGCCAGGAATTTTGTCCTGAATCAGACCACCGTGCATGATTTCCTTGAAGATACTATTGATACCGCCATCACCCTGGTTTACCCAAGAACGAATAACATTGCGGTTTTCGATCCGTGCCATATAGTCACCAAAGTATGGGCCTACCGCAAACGCATCAGCACGCTTGCCACAATTTCCACCTTCCCATAATGGACACTCAAGAAGTTCTTTTGCAAAACGCTGTGAGGAGGCATATGTGGATAAGACGCATACCACTCGGTTCTCTTGTCCAGCAAAGCTACGCTTCCAGATGTCGCACATTTCAGTAGTACGTTTCGCGTACCAGTTGATTGCCATCAGGATCTTCTTCGTACCAGGATTCATTTTTGGGTAAGCACGGGGCCACAATCTACGAGCTTCCTGGTTGGCATAATGCGTCGCAGAATACAAACCATTCCAGACTTCATTAGACAGCTCAACATATACTCTCTGCCCTGGCTGCAAACGTGCTTTTACAAGGTTTGCAAAATTTTGTACATATCCGTTACTCGCTTTATGCGGCATATTGAACCAAGGTACGGAACGCGTTTGGTTAGCTAACTGCACCATTGCCTCCACAGGCACTCCGGGTGTTGCGGTGTAATGCGCATTCGTTAATTTCGCACGTGTATTCCAATTCACTTCTTGCTGATAAACTGTTTGCATCCAAGGCATGAAACGCAACACTTGGAAAGGGCGAATCTTATTGATGTAGAGCGGATTAAATAACTGCCCCTTATAAGTAGCCTCAAACTTCTTAGGCACCACACGAATATTACGAATGTAGTTACCGTTACGACGTGGGTCGGTCTTTGTAATATGGACGCGAAGATTACGCTTTGGTGAATTTAAATTAAACTCAACTCGACCTGGCTGTTCACGATCAATACGCACATCACCACGCACCGCAATTTCACCTTCCCCCTCATACAACATGACATAGACGCCCGTTGGGAAGCTTGAAGGCAAAGTCCAAAGACTGGTCACTGAAGTATAGATTTCTGGAGAATTACGCGTAGGCAAGGCACGCACCCAACCATTACCATCGAGCTGGACTTTATCTTTTTCTTTCGTATTAAATGAATTTTGGCGAGTGCAACCGGGATCAAGGGGGCGGTTATTTTGCCAATCAAATTCGCAAGAAGTTACCCAGCCAGTAGAAATTTTGAAAATGTCGGTGAATGGAATCGATGACGTCATCTTATAAGATGGACTCACATTGATACCAACCTTATCGCTACTCGCTGCAGTAGCCAAGCTTGACACTAAAAGCGCAGCAAAAGAAAAGGCAGCTACCAGCTGCTTCGTTGATATTTTAGAATGCATAAAGTTTTCTCTTATCCAAATGTTCGTTCATTATAGTCATCATCATTCTAAAATTCTGCACATTTAAAAGATGTCGATCTACAATCTTTCTGTTTCATGGACAAGAATAGACACTCGTCTTAAACAGATTTATAGCCTTGCCCAATGCCAGATCACAAACCAGAATGGGGTAACGTTGAAACGCTTAACCAATGATGTTCTGATATCGCAAAGGGGGAGTAATGCGATATCGAGATAACAGCCGCTGACTTAATCCAATTTATCCGACATGCTCATCGGATAAACAGCTTGTCTGTGCAGCTTAAGGAAGATCAGCTAATTCGTCAGCGTCTTCAGCTTCTTTCTCTGGCGGTAATAAAGATTCCTTCGTAACACCCAACATTAATAGCGAAGAACTCGCCACATAAATAGATGAATAAGTACCCACAAGCACACCAACAATCATAGCAATTGAGAAAGCATGCACTGACTCACCACCAAAGATAAATAAAGCCACCAACACCAGCAAAGTTGTTAAAGAAGTCACTAAGGTTCGAGCCAATGTATTATTAATCGAGGTATTTAACACACCTTCTGGCTCTTGCTTACGCAGTATTCGGAAGTTTTCCCTTATTCGATCATACACAACAATCGTGTCATTCAGCGAGTAACCGATAATGGCTAAAATTGCCGCCAGAACCGTCAAATCGAATTCTAATCCAGTAATTGAGAAAAAGCCTAAGGTGATAATGACATCGTGCATCAAGGCGACTATAGCCCCTACCGAGAAACGAAATTCAAAGCGCAAAGCAACATAGATAAGGATACCAGCCAATGCATATAGCATGGCTAAACCACCTTTTTCACGCAGTTCTTCACCAATCTGTGGGCCAACAAATTCGACACGATCCATGGTCACGCCAGCCGTTTTCGCCTGTAAACTATCCAAGATATTATTACTAAGCTGCGCTTTGGTATCACTTTTTGCATCTTTAGCAATGAGATCTTTCTGGGTCTCTGCTTCCTGTGGAGCCATTCTTACCAGAATTTTATCAATGCTACCGAAGTGCTGAACAGTAAAATCTTCATAGCCTGCATCTTGTAATGTAGCTCGAACATCCGAAGGTTCAACCGCACCTGGGTAAGTCATTTCCATGACCGTACCACCTGTAAAGTCGACACCAAGCTCCAAGCCTTTCACCATTAACGAAACTACAGATACGAGAATCAACAGTGCTGAAAAAATTACTGCTAACTTTCTCAACCCCATGAAATTAATCACTTGTATTGTTTTAGACATGAGTTAGCTTCCTATATATGTAGCTTGGAAACCTTACGATTTCCATAGATGAGATTAATGATTGAACGCGTCCCCATAATCGATGTGAACATCGAAGACATAATACCAATTGCCAATACAATCGCGAATCCCTTGATCGGGCCGGTACCAAAAGCATAAAGCACAACGGCTGCGATTAAAGTCGTAATATTGGCATCGGCAATCGTTGAAAGTGCTTTACCATAACCAGAATTGATTGCAGCCTGAGGGCTCAACCCATTCCTTATCTCCTCTCTAATCCGTTCATAGATTAGTACGTTTGCATCTACCGCCATACCAACGGTCAATACAATACCCGCTATACCCGGCAAGGTTAGTGTTGCTTGTAACATCGATAAAACAGCAACAATAAGTACAAGGTTTAGTGCCAATGCCAGATTAGCAACTAAACCAAAGACTTTGTAGTAAACCGCCATAAAGATCAGCACGAGTACAAAACCCAAGACCACTGATTTAAAACCAGCATCGATATTGGCTTGCCCCAAGCTAGGACCAACAGTACGTTCTTCTACAATATAGACAGGTGCAGCTAGCGCACCAGCACGTAATAGTAAAGCTAGGTTATGTGCTTCAGCGGGTGAATCTAACCCCGTAATTTGGAAGCTTTTACCGAAGGGCTCACGAATCTGCGCCTGGTTGATAACTTTTTTCTTCTCGACCTTCTTCCTGACCAGTTCACCATCAACGTTCTCAGTACGAATCTTGGTTTCAATGTAAACAACGCCCATGAATTGCTGAACATTTGCGGTTGTAAACTCGAACATCCGTTTTGAGCCCTTACCATCCAAACGTAAATTTACTGATGGAGAGTTACTTTGTGCATCAAATCCTGCTGCTGCACTTGTTACCTGCTCACCCGCAATAATAACTTCACGCCTTAATAACACAGGATTACCATCAGCATCTTGGAAGAGTTTTGTACCACGAGGTATTTGTCCAGAACGTGCCGCATCCACTGCTGAACTCGTCACATCAACTTTGCGGAACTCTAGCGTTGCTGTCGCACCCAAGATTTGTTTGGCGCGCCCAGTGTCTTGAATACCCGGCAATTGCACAATAATACGCTCTAAGCCTTGCTGCTGAATCACAGGCTCTGAAACCCCTAACTCATTAACACGATTACGTAAGGTTGTAATATTTTGCTGGAGTGCGAAACGTTTTTTCTCAACAAGTGTGCTTTCTTTCAAGCTTGCAATAAGCGTCACACCTTTAGCCGTTTCTTGTGTACTGAAATCAAGCTCACCCGTCGCCATTTTTGCAATAGCGCGTTGCCCCGACTCCGCAGATTCTGCATCTTTGAATTTCACTTCTAGGTGCTGATCTTTAACACTCACACCGAGATAACGGATCTTTTTCTTGATTAAGACATCACGAATGGCGTCTTTATAATTGTTCATAGCTTTCTTAATCGCGGTATCCATATCCACCTCCATCAAGAAATGCACTCCACCCCGTAGATCAAGCCCCATATACATTGGCTTAGCATTTAGTGAGCGCAACCAAGCAGGTGTGGTAGGTGCAAGATTCAATGCTGTGATGTAATCCTCTTCACCAATTGCCTCACGAATAACTTTCGACGCTTTAAGCTGTGTTTCAGAACCCGCAAAACGGATCAACAACTGATCTTCTGCAGTTTCCATTTTCTTAATCGCCAAGCCCTCTTCTGCTAAGCGTGTTTCAATGGTTTTAACCGTCGCTTCGGTCAGTGTGTTTTTCCCCGCTGGGCTAACTTGCACAGCATGATCGGAAGGGAACAGAATAGGAGAAGCGTAAATAAGACCAACTAAAGCCACAAGACCGATGATCAAATACTTCCATAGCGGATAACGATTCATAGATTTACCAACATTTATTATTATACTCAATACATTGTTTCTTATGCGATGCACGCTTAAACAATGCTACTTCAACAGCCCCCCAGCTTTAGTAAGAATAAGGCCAGTCTGTTAAAGATTTTAATTAGTACTAGAAACTGCAAAACCATGTAGATGAGTATCAACTACATGGTTCTCAATACGACTACTGTTAACTTTGATACATAAAAGAATTAAAGTTCTTTCATTGAGCCTTTAGGTAACAAGCCAGAGACTGCATGTTTCTGAACTTTTACATTCGTGCCTTCAGCAATTTTGACCTCAATCATATTGTCACCAATAGCAACAATCTTACCCACTAAACCACCGCCAGTCGTAACTTCATCACCTTTGCTTAAACCGTCAAGCAATGATGCATGCTCTTTCGCACGCTTTTGCTGTGGGCGAATGATCATAAAATACATAATGGCGAAAAAGATCACCATCATGATAATTAGTTGTATACCGCCACCTTGTTGAGGTGCCGCGCCCTCTGCATAAGCATTTGCTATTAAAAAGTCCATTATTTATCTCCAAGTAAAATCCATGACGCGCGCATTATGCCACTCCCCACGGAAAACTGATAACATCTTCGATGTGTTTTTTCTCAAGTCGGCACATCATCACTCGATCAATACCAACCGCTACACCAGCACACGCTGGGATCCCTTTATCTAGAGCCGCTAAGAAGCGCTCATCAACGGGAATTTTAGACTGTTGATTCGACTCTCGACGAGTTGAATCAGCCATTAAAACCTGCCTATTCTTTGCCGCATCAACAAGTTCCTGATAGCCATTTGCCAGCTCTAAACCTGCAAAGTAAACCTCAAAACGTTTTGCCACACCATCAACCACTTGTGATAATGCTTGCTGCTGCTGCGGGTAATCATAAACGACCGTTAGTCGCTGCGCATCCATGGATGGCTCAATGATATGTGTCATCAAGATATCTAATGCAGAACCATGATCAAGCTCCCCTGCTACGTGAATATTTTGCGCAACCATCGCCGCAAATAAATCCTCAGTCCTTGCTTGATGGGGGTTGATTGATAATTTTTCAAGGAAAAGTGTTTTATATGCAATAAAACGAGGCGGTTTCCTAGAAGATTGCGGAATAGCATCCTGCAACAAGTCCACAACCTCTTTCATCAAATCCTCATACGACATCCCGACCCGATACCATTCAAGCATGGTAAATTCAGAATTGTGCTTACTGCCCTGTTCTTCTTGTCGCCACACCTTACACAGCTGATAAATATCACCACTACCCTGCGCGAGAAGGCGTTTCATAGGATACTCAGGAGAAGTATGTAAATAGCGCTTACCACCGGGATGACCAGCATGTTCCACGCAAAAACTTTCAATGAAGGGATCGGTATTACCCGCCTGAGACAAACATGGTGTTTCCACTTCCAGAACATCACGCGCTAAAAAAAAAGCCCGAATCATTTGCATGACACGAGCTCTTTCTTGTAATAAATCCAACATTAAATAAGCTGAAATCTAATTTTTAACGCGAGAGACATAATCTCCAGTACGTGAATCAATTTTTAAGGTTTCACCTTCTTCGATGAATAAAGGCACTTTAATAACAGCACCTGTTTCTGTTGTAGCGGGCTTAGTTCCACCTTGTGCAGTATCGCCACGTAGACCTGGATCACATTGGGTAATTAATAACTCTACAAAGTTATTCGGTGTTACAGAAATGGGGGCATCGTTCCACAAAGTCACTAAACACTTATCACCATCTTTCAACCATAGCTTACTGTCACCAACGGCTGTTGCATCCGCAGCGACCTGATCATAAGTTTCAGGATCCATGAAATGCCAGAACTCACCGTCACTGTATAGGAATTGCATATCCGTATCCATGACATCGGCCGCCTCTACGCTTTCACCAGATTTCCACGTTTTGTCAATAACACGACCTGTTTTTAGGTTACGAATTTTGACACGATTAAAAGCCTGGCCTTTACCTGGCTTCACAAATTCATTTTCGACGATAGTGTACGGATCTCCATCAAGAAGAAATTTCATTCCAGACTTAAACTCATTCGTGCTATATGTCGCCATCGTTATCCCTAAAGCAGTATCTTTAAAAAGTGGCGAGATTATAGACTTTGTTGTATCGAAAGTAATGCTAAATTTATCATTACCAAGGGAAACAACGCATGAAACCGCGCTACATTTATCATCACAGATATTTTAGTGATAAAAAATAACCTCCTCTTTAGATGTTTTTGACTTGCTCTATAACAATCTATACTTTGCTCATAAATATCACCTCATTCATATCCGTTGCACATTCAATGAAAAAAACCACCTCAACACATTGGCAACAAGAACTAACAACGGCGATCAAAAAAGTCGAAGAACTTTGTGATTTTCTTAAGTTAGATATAACAAAAGCCCCTTATCCCATTTCCACTCATCAACGCTTCCCGCTAAAACTGACTCAACATTATGTAAATAATATTCAGAAAGGTGACTGGAACGACCCCTTACTGTTACAAGTATTACCTAGCTCACAGGAAAACATTCAATCGGCAGGTTTTCACGATGATCCAGTAGGTGACTTACAAGCTGTAGATGAACCTGGCATTTTAAAAAAATACCATGGGCGAGCATTACTCATTACCACACAAGCCTGTCCCGTACATTGCCGCTATTGTTTCAGACGAGAATTTCCCTACAGCAACAATCATGCCTCCAAACGTGATTGGGGTACTACCATCGAAAATGTGCGTAATGATAAAACGCTCAATGAAGTCATTTTAAGTGGAGGTGACCCACTATCATTATCAGATAAAAAAATCAAAAGTTTAATCAAGCAACTAGAAAACATTCCTCATATAAAGACTCTGCGCATCCATAGCCGCTATCCGCTTCTCCTCCCTTCAAGACTCTCTACTGAGCTACTAGAGATCCTCACGAATAACCGTTTTCGCGTCATCTTGGTCATCCATGCAAACCACGCCAATGAACTTGATGACGTCGTCCAACAGCAATTACAGCATTACCATGCAGCGGGTATCATGCTACTCAATCAAAGTGTATTACTGAAAGGTATTAACGATGAAGCCAAAACATTAATTGCATTGAGCCACCGACTCATGGACTGCCACGTTCTCCCCTACTATTTACATCAACTTGATAAGGTAACCGGAACCCGTCATTTTGAAGTGACTGACACACAGGCACTAGCCTTGATAAGCACACTACGGGAGGCTTTACCGGGATATTTAGTACCACGTTTGGTCAGGGAAGTTTCCGGTAAACGGTCTAAAACCCCCATCGTATAAATCTACAATAAATGCTACAATTCGCTATAAATCGAAGAACATTGTCACTGTGAAGACAACGCTACTTGTTGAATAAATATAATAAAAATAACTATGCTAAATATCACTTCTCAGAAAAAGGAAATCCTGAATTTTCCAGATACCACCTCAAAAGCCAGAAAATGGGTGGATGACCTGCCGACTGGAAATTTTGGCGAAATGACACGCCGCATATTTGTTTGCCTTAGTGACCTCAACAAAAACCAACTTCCGTATACCAATCGCATTGAGGTAACTGAAGTTATCCGGCCATTTGCTGAGATGGCACTTGATAATCTGCTGAAACATCTTCAAGCGCGCTCTTTTCCACTACCTGAGCGTAGCCGTAAAATTTTCGAACTCAACCAATCCTTGTTACTAGAAATGGCAGGCTCATACCAACTCTCCGCGCTAGACATGCTCACAAAAGGCAAGATCAATAACAAATACCTTTTAAAAAGCATTGGCCGTTCACTCAATTACATGGGAAGAGTTTTAATCAACACCTATGGTGTTTATATTCATCCAAGAGAAGCGCTGTGGAGGGATATTCATCATCTCTACCTACTGGCTTGTGAACATGAAATTGATAAGTTACATATTACAGATCGTTCACCTGTTGAGTACTCTTGCTCTACGATAGAAGATTACTACAAGCATATTTCAATGTTGGCACTTGCCAAGCCATACACCATTCGCTTGGGTGAAATTAACCGCCTGGATAAGTTTTTTAGAGCAACACTCCATTTAGTAAAGCTGCACACCAGCCCTGAGAATGTGGGGAGTAAATATGCCCATATTGCTATGCTAAATAGTGATGAACCACCATCGTTAATGCCCGTTGCAGAACTGTTAAACTCTCCAACGGTGCGTCTATTCGATATAGCTATCATTATCAAACAACTTAAACAATTCGAACAAGACACACAACACGCCAGCCTTGGCACGAATAAAATTTTCCCAATGCTCACCAATAGCTTGGCCAAACGTATGATTCTTGCCATGACCTTGGTGCGTAACAGACGTTTCAAACGCTTCCCGCGTGATGAAAAAACTCCCGTTGTTAGTCATCTAAACAATATCATTAGTGTCGTTCGTATTGAGCAAGAGCACGATAATGACAGTGCCGCTTATGATGAAGATGAAATGTTTGAAGAACTCATCTATGGCGAAAACAGCTCAGCCTCAAGCCCTTGGGCAGTGACGGACGCGAAGACTCAATTAGAACAAAGTGATATTGAACTAAAGCTCTGGCAAATTGAAAACAGCTGTTCAGAAGGCTATGGTTTGATTTGGAAAAACAAAGATGCATCAGGTGTTCGGGTTGGAGAATTAGTCGCACTACAAGACCCATCAGATGACTCGGGTAAATGGCAAATTGGCACAATTCGCTGGATGGAAACTGAAGACGGAAAAGGACTACTAGCAGGTGTTGAGCTACTCTCGCCACGTGCCTTACCTATCAAAATTAAAGAAGTGAAAAATCGGGGCATTTCCCAGAAATTACCTGTCGATGGTTTACTACTGCCACGCATTGAAGGCTTGAAAGATACCGCCTACTTGTTACTGCCTGATTACATGTTCCGCTTGAATGACAAGCTCAAGATGAAAATTTCCAACCGTGAGGAGGATATTGAAATCACTAAAATTGATGAAGGTAAAGGCGCTTTTGCCATGTGTGAGTATTACACCAATGTGGAAGAAGAAGTGATTGAAAGCGTTGACGACACCTTTAATGAAATCTGGGGCGCTTTGTAAAACACTGAGCACCGAATAAACAAAAAAGAGCTGCTTATCATTGATAACACAGCTCTTTATATGCAGTCACGACAAAATAGCAAGCAACTCTATAGCCCTTTTGTTGCAGCAGCCCCACCAACAGCACCACCAACAGCACTACCGACTTTTCGGCCGATACTCCCACCCACAACACCACCAATTGCGCCACCAGCAACAGAGCCTGCTGTACGACCAACAGCTCCTGCCGCCTTTACTGGTAATTTCGCTGTACCCACAGCAGCACTGGCTACTTGCTGTGCAGAACAGCCTTGTAGCATGTAAGTACTTACTAGCAAAGCTATTGTCATTCTTAGTTTCATTTATTGAACCCCATATTGTTCACGATAGATGGTAATTTTTTCAAGAATTGTCTCATCATCCAGAGACGAAGATATATGTGCAATGACATCATTTAAACTCACAATACTGACAACATCAGCTTTATGATCTTGCTGCACCTGTTGTACGGCTGATAAATCACCCGTTCCCTTTTCTTGGCGATCCAAAGAAATAGCAACGCCCGCAAATTCAGCCCCATGATGCTCAATAATCTCTACTGCTTCACGAATTGCTGTACCAGCGGTCATCACATCATCAACAGCAAGTACCCGTCCTTTTAGTTCAGCACCCACGATATTGCCGCCTTCGCCATGGGTTTTCGCCTCTTTGCGATTAAATGCATAAGGGTAATCAATGCCATGTCGCTCGTACAAAGCAGCAGCCGTGACCGCAACCAACGGGATACCCTTATAAGCTGGGCCAAACAGCATATCAAACTCTAGCCCTGCATCAACAATGGCATCTGCGTAAAACGCACCCAGTTTTGATAGTGCTGAACCACTTTGAAAAAGGCCAGCATTAAAAAAATAAGGACTAATTCGCCCTGATTTCAGCGTAAATTCTCCGAAACAGAGAACATTGGATTCAATTGCGAAATCAAGGAAATCTTTTTGGTAGGTCTTCATAGGTTGCCAGATCATGAGCAGTAAAGGAGCAACGCAGTATATTCCAAGCAAGAAGAATCTCAATTCATATTCCTAAAAATCTGAAAAAAACACTCAATACAGAGGAACTGACAAGGTGTTTTTGTTAAGAAAATATCATTGTTTTTTATATAGATTTATTTTGATATCGCAAAATACTGATATATAAGCTTATTATTTTAGTTGTGACAATATTCATTGTAAATTAACATTAAGATGTTATGGTTACGCAATCAAACGAAATGAGGAAACTTCACATGGCAAATGAGAAGACAACAACAGATCTTGACCCACAAGAAACGCAAGAATGGATTGATTCTCTGGAAGCAGTCGTTGAAGCTGATGGCGTTGAACGCGCGCACTACATTCTAGAAAAACTAATCAGTACTGCCCGTACCAATGGTGCAAACCTTCCCTACTCAGCAAATACAGCCTACATCAATACAATACCCACGCATTTAGAACCCTCTATGCCAGGCAAGCAAAATCTGGAATCACGGATTCGTTCTTATATTCGTTGGAACGCCACGGCCATGGTTGTACGCGCCAATCGCTTTAGCAGCGAACTAGGTGGCCACATTGCCTCTTTTGCATCATCAGCCACGCTGTATGACGTTGGCTTCAATCATTTCTGGAAAGCACCAACCCCAGAACATGGTGGCGATCTAATATACTTCCAAGGTCATATCTCCCCCGGCATCTACGCACGTTCTTTCCTGGAAGGCCGTTTTACCACAGAGAAGTTAGATAGCTTCCGTCAAGAAGTTGATGGTGAAGGGCTCTCTTCCTACCCTCACCCATGGCTAATGCCGAACTACTGGCAGTTCCCAACCGTATCTATGGGCCTTGGTCCAATTAAGTCCATTTACCAAGCCCGTTTTATGAAGTATCTGCAGGATCGTAAATTAGCAGATACGAAAGAACGTAGTGTGTGGAGTTTTGTGGGTGATGGTGAGTGTGATGAACCAGAAACATTAGGCGCAATAACCCTTGCAGGCCGTGAAAAACTCGATAACCTCACATGGGTAATCAACTGTAACTTGCAGCGTCTTGATGGCCCGGTACGCGGTAACGGTAAAATCGTTCAAGAACTTGAAGGTTTATTCCGAGGCGCGGGCTGGAATGTTATCAAAGTGCTATGGGGTTCATATTGGGATCCACTTCTTGCTAAAGATACCAATGGCAAATTACAAGCTCGCATGTTGGAAGTCGTCGACGGTGAATACCAAAACTACAAGGCTAAAGATGGTGCTTATGTACGTGAGCACTTCTTTGGAGCTGACCCAGAATTAGCAGCCATGGTCGAAAAAATGTCAGATGATGACATCTGGCGTTTGAATCGCGGTGGACACGATCCACGTAAAGTCTTTGCGGCTTATGACTCAGCCAAGAAACATAAGGGACAAGCAACGGTTATCCTAGCGCATACCGTAAAAGGCTATGGCATGGGTGCTGCGGGTGAAGGTCAAAACCGCACGCACCAACAAAAGAAATTAACGGAAGAAGAAATGATTCAATTCAAGGATCGTTTCAACATTCCATTGAGTGATGAAGAAGCTGGTAAAGCTGAATACTATCGCCCAGAAGAAGGCAGTGAAGAAATCAAATACATGCAGGAACGGCGTAAAGCATTGGGAGGCTACCTTCCAACCCGTCAAACGGTTGCTGCACCACTCACTGTTCCTAGCCTGTCCATTTTCAAACCTCTTCTAGAAGGCAGTGGCGACCGTGAAATGTCGACCACCATGGCATTTGTTCGCTTGCTCACTATCTTACTTCGCGATAAAAGCATGGGGCAGCATGTTGTGCCAATCGTACCCGACGAAGCCCGTACCTTCGGTATGGAGGGCATGTTTCGTCAATTAGGCATCTATTCCTCCGTCGGCCAACTTTACGAACCACAAGATAAAGACCAGGTTATGTTCTATAAAGAAGACAAAACTGGGCAAATTCTTGAAGAAGGCATCAATGAAGCGGGCGCATTCTCCTCATGGATTGCCGCTGCAACGTCATACAGCACACATGCTGTCAACATGGTTCCTTTCTACATTTTTTACTCCATGTTTGGTTTTCAACGAATTGGCGACTTAGCATGGGCAGCAGGCGATTCACGTGCGCGCGGATTCCTCTTAGGCGCAACAGCGGGGCGCACCACACTAGCTGGTGAGGGTCTCCAGCACCAAGATGGTCATGGCATGGTTCAAGCGGGCCTAATTCCTAACTGTATTAGTTACGACCCAACCTTTTCCTACGAAATGGCAGTCATCATGCATGATGGTTTACGCCGCATGTTCAAAGAACAAGAAGATGTGTACTACTACATCACGGCAATGAACGAAAACTACCTTCAGCCTGCAATCCCCAAAGGTGCTGAAAAAGGCATTATCAAAGGTATGTACCTCCTCCAAAGTGGTGGCAAGAAAAAGAAAAAAGTTCAACTCATGGGATCAGGTACTATTCTTCGTGAAGTGATCGCCGCTGCTGAAATGCTTGATACCGATTGGAAAGTGGATGCTGACATATGGAGTTGTACCAGTTTCAATGAACTTGGCCGTGAAGCTCGTAGTGTCGAACGTTGGAACCGTCTACACCCATTAGAAGATGCACGTACGCCATACATCACGCAACTTCTAAAAGACCGTCGTGGACCAGCTGTTGTCGCAACTGATTACATTGCGGCATATGTAGAGCAAGTCACCAAGTACGTACCTATGAATTACCATGTACTCAGCACAGATGGTTTCGGTCGAAGCGATACCCGTAAGCAATTACGTAAACACTTCGAAGTAGACCGCTACTACATCGCAGTAACAGCCTTAAAAGCTCTTGCTGATGATGGCAGCTTACCCGCAGCAAAAGTCGCTGATGCAATCCAGATGTACAATCTGGATGCAGATAAAATCAACCCACTACAGGCATAAGGAGGAACGCCCATGAAAACGAAAGAGATTGTTGTTCCTGATATCGGTGATTTCGATGAAGTTGAAATCATTGAACTCCTTGTTGCCGTTGGCGATACTATTGCCGCAGAAGATTCGCTGATTACCGTAGAATCTGATAAAGCCTCAATGGAGATCCCATCCAGTGATGGTGGTGTGGTTAAAGAAGTCAAAGTTGCTATTGGCGATATGATCAAAGAAGGTAGCATCATGGTTGTGTTAGAAACGACACAATCTGTTCTCGAGGAAGAACCAGAAGAAGAACCTGCTCCGCCGCCTCCACCACCTCCGCCACCCAAAAAACCAAAGCCGCTCCCTGAGATTCCGGCTAAACCATCACCAACCATTCACATTGATGAGGTTAAATTCAGTAAAGCATATGCAACACCGTCACAACGCCGTTTTGCACGTGATTTGGGGGTTGATCTTGGAAATGTAAAAGGCTCTGGGCGCAAAGGTCGTATCACCAGACAAGATATCAAGAGCTATGTTAAAACAACCATTAGCGCAGCCACATCAGGCGGTGGTTCATTAGGTGTTGCACCAATGCCAGAGATTGATTTCAGCCAATGGGGTGACATTGAGAGTGTTGCGCTAAGCAAAATCAACAAGCTAACGGGCGAATTCCTCCATCGTAACTGGGTGACGATTCCGCATGTCACACAATATGACGAAGCAGATATCACCGAAATGGAAGCTTTCCGTAAGCAGATGGGAACTGAGCTAAAAGATCAAGGTGTAAAAATCACGCCACTCGCTTTCATTATGAAAGCTGTGATTGCCAGCTTAAAAGCCTTCCCACGTTTCAATAGCTCATTAGATGCTAGCAAGGAGAATTTGATTCAGAAACATTACTACCATATTGGTGTAGCGGTTGATACACCCGATGGTTTGGTAGTTCCTGTGATTCGAGATGCTGATCAGAAATCATTGGTAGAAATTTCACAGGAAATTCGTGAATTCGCAATCAAAGCGCGTGATAAAAAGCTCAAACCTTCTGATATGCAAGGCGGATGCTTTAGTATTTCAAGTCTTGGGGGAATTGGCGGCACAAAATTCACACCGATCATTAATGCCCCTGAAGTTGCCATCCTTGGCGTATCGCGATCCTCCATGCAGCCCATTTGGAACGGCAACGAGTTTGAACCTCGACTCATGTTACCGCTTTCCCTGTCATACGATCATCGTGTGATTGATGGTGCAGCAGGCGCACGCTTTACCACACATCTCAGTAAGCAACTCAGCGATATTCGTCGCCTGTTGCTTTAAATATATAATGAATTGATTATTTTAGCGAGTATTCTGTTTTTTTATGCATGGTACTCGTTGGAATCATCACTCTTCTTTACTCACGTATTCTAATCTTACTTTAATCCACATCGCATACTCAAATAGCATTCACAATGATATCTATTCAAGAATATATATTTTTTACGTACGCTGTCGCGCAAACAACAAAGTCATACGTTCACGCCATTGATCCAACCGAATCATTTTTGGGTCTTCTTTTCTAGTTCTACTCATTGTATTTATTCTTTTTTGATAAGCTTCTGATTTTCCTCCATCAATCACTTGCAAACGATGCTTTCTCTTCTCACTCATACTATT
>CACVAY010000038.1 GCA_902727985.1 uncultured Thiotrichaceae bacterium
TGGCTGGGCTTAGTTCTCTATTCTGATGGCAAAAATCAAGTCCATGACATTGGTCCCTGTGACTCCTGTTGATATCAAGTCGCCACTAGCGTCTAGAAAAGTACCAGCATCTGCTTTTGCAAGAGAGGTTGTTGCATCTACATTTTCGGCTTCACCTCTTGTTATCGTCTCGCTATCAACTAAAGCGCCAGTGTCTTCGGTCATGCCATCTGTGCCATCTGTACCCGCCGCTAATAAATAGCATCCTGAGGTATTTTGCATATGTTTAGCAGCAGCAAGTGCAAGATGCTGGTTTCTGCCACCTCTACCTGGATTTTCTGGAAGGTTTACGGTGGTTTCTGCTCCCCAGATAAACAGGGTGTTTGGGGTGTCGATGATTTTCTTAACGCAGGCTTCGGCGGTTTCTAACGCATCGTTTTCTACAATGGCGTTATGTATTACGACATTGAAGCCAGCTTTTTTTGCACTATCTCCTGCGGTGTTTCTGGCAATAAGATTCGAGGCAATAACCTTGTAACTAAAGTCAGGTGAAGGTGTTGCAGGGTTAAATCCTGTTAGGCGACTTCGCCATCGTTCAGGTAATGATTCTGGAATCTGGAGTGCTGATGCAGGAGGAAATAATAAGCCAGAGCCAATAATGCAAACATCATCTAATGGAACGTCAGAGATTAAGAGGCAATGTACTTGCGTTGCTTTTATATATCGCCATAAACCTCCGGCCTTGATGGTTGAGGCGGATTGGCGCACAGCATTAATTTCATCAATAGAGTAGCTGTTGCTTAACATCCAGCGTGTCATCTCTTGAAACGTGTCGAAGTCCCATGTGGCTTGCAGTTGTTCCACTAAACTGGATGCTCCACCTGATATGAGAAATAGCAGTGGAGTAGTTCCCTCTGCAACAAAATCGATAAGGGCTTTCCCCGCATCCAGACTTGATTGATCCGGGATGGGATGGCTGGCTTCAATAATGGTGACTTTTTTCTCATCCCAATGACAGGTATCAGCATGTCCCCATTTGGTGATGAGTAATGCTTTTCCAATATTTGCATTCGGTATAGCAGTAAAAGCTCCTTCAAGCATACTCTCTGCGGCTTTCCCGATAGCAACGATATTGATGGAGCCAGTTGCAAGTAGTTTGCTATTGCTCTCTGAAAGTGCGTTTTGCACAGCTTGTTTGCCGATGACTGAATGTAGTGCATCGTCGAAAATGGTAAGTAATGTGTTTTTCATAATCTTCGTATTGTTGCTTGCTAGAGATATCGAAAGCAAACAGTTTTTTGTATAAACAACAAGCAATTGATGTTTTTTTTACTTTTTTTGACAACCGAACTGAAAATGCCGCGTATTATATTCCAGAAGCTGAGATTTAGCCCTTCTCAGTTCTATAGAGCATGGATAGCTAAAATTATAAGACTCGCAAAAAACCCCCCCTTATTTCTAAGCTGGGGTTTTTTTGTGTCTGTCATAAATGGATTATGGACATGAACAGGTTTGCTATGATGCAAGTTTTTTCACTGTGGATGTTTTAAGAAAATTATCATGCGTTACTACATTGGACTGCCTGAGTGGCGACATCCTGATTGGTATGCAGAAGGGAAAAACCCCAAAAAACCCTTAAATATCTACGCCAGACATTTTACAGCGGTAGAGGGCAATACTTCCTTTTACGCACTGCCGAGTGTTGAAAATATTAGTGCGTGGAATGCGGCGGTTCCAGAGGGTTTTAAGTTCTGCTTCAAATTTCCCAAAACAATTACCCATGACCAGCAATTGCGACATTGTTCGCAGGATGTAAAAACGTTTCTTGAACGTGTCGCGCCATTGGAATCTAAGCTTGGTATTTTATGGTTGCAGATGAGGTCCTCATTTAGCGTGCAGTATTTGCCGAATCTAAGGTCATTTCTCGATGCATTGCCTGAGCAGTTTAACTATGGGATTGAAGTAAGAAACCATAGTTTTTTTGCAAAAAATGAAACGGAGCGCGCCTTTAACCAGCTGCTAATAGAATATGATGTGAATCGAGTGATGTTTGATACTCGTATTTTTTTTGCTAACGCTTCTCAAGACGCTGATAGTCAAGATGCGCTGAAGAAAAAACCACGTATGCCACTGCATGTCATTGCGACCTCTGATAAGCCCATGTTGCGTTTTATTGCGCCAATGGAGATCACTTTGGCTGATGTGGCTTTAGATCAATGGGCAAACAAGGTTATTGAGTGGGTTGATGAAGGAAAAACGCCCTATCTTTTTTTTCATAGCCCTAATAATCATCTAGCTCCTCAGCTGGCACTTTTGTTTTCACAAAAAGTGGCAAAGCTCAGGCCGGACATGAAGCCGATCAGTTTGTGGAATCAACAGCCGCAACAAAACACACTTTTCTAGTTTTAGCGTACTGCGTTTTAGATAAAAAGTTAGAGTCTTTTATGCAGTCTCGTCTACGTTATCTTCAGGCCTAAAAACAGATACGTTTTTATCCATCTTACGACGTGAAAATGAATGCTTACATGCTGCGCAGAGATATTTTTCATCAATGTGTAATAGTTTTCTTTCGATAAATGAGCGATTGACTCTATGTATTTCAAAGTTGCCACAGTACGGGCAATATTTTTTAGTTTTCATGGTGGTTTACTTATTATCTAATTATTACCAGCTAGCGCTCAAAGATCTTTGCCTTTTTGAATACAGCTGAGGATATAACTCACTCACATTGACGCTATCCTAATTCTAACGGTGGCAGAGTAAAGGTTTAGCTTAATATTTGATCAATATGGATGGGGGGTTTTCCAATACATTTATATTGAATTTTTGAGAAACCCCCATACATATTTTAGTACCTCAAATGTGGAGCAAAACGTGGAACAATATCGTGGTACCACTATTCTTTCGGTAAGAAGGGATGGTCATGTTGTAATTGGTGGCGATGGCCAAGTCACTTTAGGCAATACTGTAATGAAAGGTAATGCCAGGAAAGTCAGACGTTTATATAATGATCAAGTGATTGCAGGTTTTGCAGGTGGCACGGCTGATGCCTTCACTTTATTTGAGCGATTTGAAGGTAAGTTGCAAACACATAATGGTAATTTAGTTCGCGCTGCGGTCGAACTTGCTAAAGATTGGCGTACTGATCGCATGCTGCGAAAGCTTGAGGCTTTACTTGCGGTGGCAGATAAAGATAGTTCGCTCATCATTACGGGGAATGGTGATGTCATCGAACCCGAAGATAATTTAATTGCAATTGGTTCTGGTGGCCCATTTGCGCAGTCAGCCGCAAAAGCATTGCTTGATAATTCTGAGCTTACAGCGCGTGAAATTGTTGAGAAAAGCCTCCATATCGCTGGTGATGTTTGTATTTACACCAACCACAATCTGACTATTGAGGAATTATCCTAATGTCTATGACTCCCCGTGAAATTGTTCAAGAGCTTGATAAACATGTTGTTGGTCAAGCCAATGCGAAACGTGCAGTCGCGATTGCTTTGAGAAACCGCTGGCGTCGACAGCAATTAGATGATGGTTTGCGTCAAGAAGTGACTCCAAAGAATATTTTAATGATTGGCCCGACGGGTGTGGGTAAAACCGAAATTGCACGTCGTTTGGCGAATATTGCTGATGCGCCATTTGTAAAAGTGGAAGCGACCAAGTTTACTGAAGTGGGCTATGTCGGTAAGGAAGTGGATTCGATTATTCGTGACCTGGCTGATATGGCGATTAAACGTACCCGTGAATCAGAGGTAAAGAAAGTAAAATTTCGCGCTGAGGATGCAGCAGAAGATCGTATTCTGGATATTCTTTTACCGCCAATGAAATCAACTCAAGCGGATGATGGTGAGTGGTTGGCTGATAATAAGAAGCCTGAAGAGAATGCGACGCGCCAGAAGTTTCGTAAGAAACTCCGTGAAGGTGATTTAGATGATAAAGAAATAGAAATTGATATCGCTGCGAGTGTCCATGGTGTTGAAATTATGACACCTCCTGGTATGGAGGATATGGCAAATCAATTGCAAGGTATGTTTCAGTCGTTGGGTAAAGAAAAGACCAAAAAACGCAAAATGAAAATCAGTGAAGCGTTGAAAGTACTGGTTGAAGAAGAGGCCAATAAGATGGTCAATGAGGAAGATCTTAAATTGCAGGCACTAGAAAGTGTTGAGCAAAACGGTATTGTTTTCATTGACGAGATTGATAAAGTTGTTCGCAAAGGTGAATCCAGCGGTGCTGAAGTTTCTCGTGAAGGGGTGCAGCGTGATTTGCTACCATTGATTGAAGGTAGCACAGTGAGTACAAAATACGGCATGATCAAAACGGATCACATTTTGTTTATTACTTCTGGTGCATTTCATGTCGCAAAACCATCCGACCTCATTCCCGAATTACAAGGGCGCTTACCTATTCGCGTAGAAATGAATGCGCTGACTGCGAATGATTTTGAACGTATTCTGACAGAACCAGATGCCTCTTTAACAGAGCAATATGTCGGTTTGTTGGGTACGGAAAATGTGACGCTCAGTTTCACTGAAGATGGTATTAAGCGTATTGCGGAGACGGCATTCAAAGTGAATGAAACCACGGAAAATATCGGCGCTAGAAGACTCCATACGGTGATGGAACATTTGCTGGAAAATATCTTGTTTGAAGCGCCAGATGGCGAAAGTAAGGTCATTATCGATGCGCAACAAGTCGATGATAAAATGGGCGTACTTGTGGAAGATGAAGATCTTAGCCGATATATACTTTAGGATACGCAGAAATGACACCAATAAATATTACACTTAACCAAAAATCCCGCATTCTTGAAATTACTTGGCCAGATGATGAAGTGCATCAGCTGAGTTGTGAATACTTACGAGTTTCTTCACCTTCAGCAGAGGTACAAGGTCATGGACCAGGGCAGGAAAAACTCCAGCTTGGTAAAGAGAATGTCAATATCAATGCCATTGAGCCAGTTGGTAACTATGCGTTGAAGTTGGTGTTTGATGATAACCACGATAGTGGTTTGTTTAGTTGGAGTCTATTGCGTGAAATGGGCGACAATAAAGACGCTAATTGGGCAGAATATTTACGTAAATGTGATGAGGCTGGCTATGAACGTAAGGAAGAAGGTCAGGTAATCTAATGTCTGACAAAGAGACGCTTCAAGGGGTGTTGGATAAGGCTAAGTTCAATCAAGATGGTCTTATCCCCGCGATTGCTCAACAGCACGACACGAAAGAGGTGTTGATGATGGCATGGATGAATCGTGAGTCCATTGAAGAGACGTTATCAACTGGGCGTGTTTGTTATTGGTCACGTTCACGTCAACAATATTGGCGTAAAGGGGAATCCTCAGGGCAAGTACAGGTTTTAAAGGATCTGTACTTTGATTGTGACTATGACACTGTGTTATTGAGTGTCGATCAGACAGGCCCTGCATGTCATACTGGTCGCCGACATTGCTTTTTTTATAAAGTTGTTGATGAAAATGTGATCATTAATTCCAAGCCAATGATCGACCCTAAAGAATTATATAGATAAACTCAAGTTAGTATTAATTTACACTCGATGAGGTTTGACGATGCTAAAAAAGATCCTGATTGGCTTTATTCGAGGGTATCAACTATTCCTTAGTCCGATGCTGGGGAGTAACTGTCGCTTCTATCCTTCCTGTTCCCACTACAGCAAAGAAGCCATTGAAAAAAAAGGTGTTCTTAAGGGGGTATGGTTGTCAATTAGACGCATTTCCAGATGCCATCCCTGGAGTGAAGGAGGTTATGACCCTGTTCCTGAAGACCAAGAGCTTCATAAGTAGATTATTTTTCCTTCCTGTTCTTCTACACCACCCTTTCACTATTATCTTTTCTTTAAGGAGCCGTAGATTAAATTCATTCGTCGGATAAATTGTGAATCCCATGCTGGATCTGTTGCAATGGCACCACGTCCAGCTTTGCTCGTGTGTCGAATATGAGATATGATTTGATTGAAACTTGTGCTAGTGAACGCACTTTACTTATAACCTAGATGTTTTTTGAGTCCTGACTAGCGTTATCAGTAGTCCATTCGAGTGTTTAAACGCATAAGTTAATCATGTATATGTCATAGGGGCATGCACAAATTTGTTTTTATCAGCACTGCAATAGTCTGGTGAATTCGCTTAGCTACTGGATAATATGGATAGCCTGCGATAATGGTTTTCATACTAAGCGATATGAGGAAGTATTCTTGAGATATAAAATAATCATTAGTGGACCTGTGGGAGCGGGAAAAACCTCAGCGATCAATGCCTTGACTGATGATAAAGCGTTGAAGACCGATGTTGCTGTTTCTGATGTTGTTACCAGTCAAAGAAAGGATACGACAACAGTCGCATTGGATTATGGTGTTATCAAGTATGCGAACGAAGATGTGGTGCATATTTACGGGACGCCTGGTCAGGAACGCTTTGACTTTATGTGGGATATTCTTTCTGAAGGTGCCCATGGTCTAATCCTGCTATTCGATAACTGCCGTAATTATCCGTTTCGGGATCTCAAATACTATACTGAACAATTTTCTGACCTCATCGCCAAAACAGGCTTGATCGTTGGTGTGACACGCTATGATGTAACCCAAGACCCAGATGTTGAAGAATATAAAGACTGGCTGAGAGAGTTAGAAATTAAGGCCGACGTATTTGTTGTTGATGCCAGGGTCAAAGAAGATATACATACTTTGGTTCGTCACTATTTGGATCAAAATGCTGACATCTCAAGCTTAGGAAAACAACAGCGTGACGAGAAAAAAACTGTTGAAGCCGCTGAGGTAACAACGGTTGTTCCTCCTCTTCCTAAGACTATATTAAATGAAGAAACAGCTGCTCTCACTAAAATGCGGCTCACTGAAAAATCCATGCGCTCTGTGATGAAAATACAGGGGGTGACTGGTGCGAGTTTGGCGAATGATGTCGGGGAGTTGATTGATTCAACGATTCAGGATGATGATATTAATGAGTTTATCGCATTTATTTCTGGACTAACTCCCGCTGTCCAAGCGATTGCTGATATGGGGGAGATTCATAGAATTATGTTGCGTGGATCTAAGGATGAGAACTTAACTGTTTTTGTTGAGGCTGAGCATAGTTTGGGTGTTACATCTGAGCGCAAAGCTTCTGTTCCAGCAATTAGTCAGCAAATTGAAGATACATTGCAATGGATGTAATTAAAAAAGGGTTACTGAAATAGTATGGAACAGATAGTACAGAATTTAAGTTCTCTTAAAGGCGTATTAGATGCCTGTTTATATAAAGATACTGAGATTGTTGCGAGTACTTTTTCAGAAGAACAAAATGTAAAAATGTCTGACTTGGGAGAGATGGTTGACCAAGTCTTTGGTGCACTCAGAGCTATCGAAAAAAGCCATGATGAAATCTATTTTTCTCTCAATGATAAATATATTGCAGTTTATTTCTTAAATGATTCTCATTTGGCTATTCTCCTCACCGAAAAGAAAATTAACTTTCCACTGGTGCATATGGGAGTGAAGTCTGCAGCAGGCAAGTTAAAACGGATACAGGAGAAAGCAGAAAAAGAACAACAGCAGCTGTCTCAATCGGTTAATGGTCATGTTGCCAGTACGCCTGCTCATATTCCAACGGAAGAATCCATTAAAACCCAGCTTATTCGTATCTCAACCGTTCTGATGGGGTATTTAGGCCCTGCCGCAATGCTGATTGTGGATGACCATGTTGAAGTTTGGAAACAGAAGTATGTACAAACTCCTGAAAATCTGGAATATCTTGTCATCATGCTTGAGAGTGAAATTACTTCAGATACGGATAAGGTTCAATTTAGAGACAAAGTTAGTAGCGTTATCGCAGAATAAAGAGACAATACGTTCGTATGAATAAAATAAGAAATAAATTATTACTGGCATTAATTTTAGTGACCTTACTACCTGCTATTCTGATTAGTGCCTACAGTTTATTCTCTACCTCCAAAGCGCTGCGTTCCAATGTGTTAGGTGATCAGCAAAACAAGGTGAGTTTGCTTCGTGAACGTATTAATAATCATGTGTCGAGTGTGCCCAGTGATCTGTTTTTCTTGAAAAACTCAAATGCTTTGGATTTGTATACGACTTCTCAGGCAGAAAGTGGAAACCATTCACAACGTTTATTGCTCACTAATTTGCGCTCAGCTTTTCGTAAATTCTCGGAACAGAAAAAAATCTACAGTCAGGTTCGTTATCTTGATATAGAGGGTAAGGAAATTGTCCGTGTAGATCGAGCCGAGGGGAAATCAACTGTTATTTCGGACACTAAATTACAAGATAAGTCAGATCGATATTACTTTAAGGATGCGATAGCACTTGAAGAGGGTAAATTATTTATCTCTAATTTTGATCTTAATAAAGAATCTGGCGAGGTTCAAAAGCCAGTATCTCCAACTTTACGTTATGCGACTCCTGTTTTCGATAAGGAAGGTGAGCTAAAAGGTGTCGTTGTTTTAAATGTAGATGGTAATGTGCTTCTGGGTTTGGTAGCGAAAGAGGCTACGGGTGGACAACAGATTTTATTCACAAATACAGAAGGTTATTACTATTTTCATAATGATCCGAGTAAAGCATGGGGAGGTGCTGAGGATTTGGCGAGTGGTATCAATATCTATAAGGATCGCCCTGATGTCGTGAATCAGCTAAAGGAGGTAAAAGCGTTGGACTATGTCGAGTCTGATCAGGAAATTCTTATTTATAACCCGATTACCATTAACAATGGGAAGAAGGTGTTGGGAAGAATGTTCAGCGTAGTTCCTAAAGATGTGCTTTTTAAACCTTTACAAAGCTATTTCTGGGTCTTCTTTGGCATTGCTTTGGTTTCATTGTTGTCTGCTTTCTTACTAGCTTCTGTGTTATCGAACTCGATTACCAAGCCATTGGTGGATTTGAAGGATAAAGTTGGCAAGCTTAGTCAGGGAGATATGGAGACTCCGATTGAAATTAAATCGAAGGATGAGGTGGGTGAGTTGGCGCATGCTGTTGAATTATTACGTAAATCAATGAGTATTTTAATGACTCGCTCCCGATAAGGAATAAGGATGAAACTACCCATTCATAAGCTATTTGTTGCTATAACCATGAGCCTTGTTGTCGCTGGTTGTGGGGAAGAAGCTGAGGTGAAAAAAGAAGCACCTGTAGCCGCAGAGAACCCCATTCAAGCTGAGGAACAGGCAGTAGAGACCGAGGCGATGAATGAAGGTCTTTACGACTTAAAAAGTTCGATTAACAGTGCGATTGGAGCTTCTATTGAAGAGGATATCCGGGATGCGGTGGAAAATCAGATAGAAAAAAATAATAAGCAATAGAGTGGGGGGAGGGGTCTGTCTAAGGTGACGGGTCGGGAAAAATAAGTAACGAGGCCGGTGCTAGGAGCTGTGGTTTCGTCGGAACATTGTCATAGGGATATCCAGGAGATGAAAATGAAACAACACGCAATAGTCATGAAAGGTTTACTGCTTGCCACCTTTCTATTCGTACCATTTATTAGTAGTGCTGAAAACAAAGTAAAAATTACCCCAGATATCCCATATGTAGATGTTCAGCACAATGGTAAAACGGTCAGGGTCGAACGTATTCAAGATACCAAGAACCGTTTAAACAATGGTTTCTCAAAAACATCACGTGTGTGTCCTCCATTCTGTGTGAATCCCATTGAGCTTTCCCCAGGCGTTAAAACCGTTGCCGAATTAGAGGTACTGAACTTCCTTGAGGGAGCTGTTAAGGAAAACAAAGGATTGCTCATTGACGCACGAATGCCAGAATGGTTCGAAAAGGGAACAATTCCAGGTTCAGTCAATATTCCATTCACCGTCTTGAGTAAAGGTTTTGAGAGCAAACATACGCAGAAGATTATTACCTTATTGGGGGCAAGAAAAAACGGTGAAGAGTGGGATTATGAGAACGCCCGTGAATTGCTTATGTATTGTAATGGCATGTGGTGTGGGCAATCAGGTAAAGCAATCAAGAATTTATTGGAACTCGGTTATCCAGCAGAAAAATTAATGTGGTATCGAGGCGGTATGCAGGCATGGCAGTCACTTGGTCTAACAATAATTACACCGTAGGGGAATGATGATGAATAAAAGAATACTCTCTACTGCTTTAGCTAGTCTGTTTGTTATGCAAACAGGTTTTGCAGAAAAAACGGCTCAGTCGGAACTAGATATTTTGAGTGCGGAGGCTGATGAGGCGATTGCTGAAAATACGCAAAGTAGTACCCCAATTGTAGCTGAACCCAGTATGGAAGCTATTTCTGATGCTGAAACCGATAAGTTATCGGATGCGGTGGCCAGCCAACTGTCTAAGATTTTAGGTGAGTCTAGCAGTGATGTAATTGATGCAGAAACGGAAGATAAAATCGAAAAAGTTATTTCTTCATCACTCTTAAGTGGTGCTGAAATGAATGATATCAAGAATGCTGTGAGTTCTGCGATGACGGAGCTGAAGTCTGAAGATGGCTCAGCAATTTCAGAGGAAAAAATTGAAAACGCTACCCAGTCTATTGATAAGTTAGTGGGATCTGAGACGAAAACGGATGCGGCGGAAGATAGCTATTTATCTTCTCTGCGCGCTGAAGCGGATGCAGTAAATGAGCCTGCATTTAAAGAAACCTCAGCATCAGTTTCGGAAGAAGCTAAACCCGCTAAGTCTCTAGCTAAAGAAGTTCAAGCAGCAGCTGAACCAGAAAAAGCATTGACTGAAGAAAAACCTACAAAAGTATTGGTAGATGCTGTAGCAGAGCAGTCATCAACTGATGATGATACCAAAGAGTCTTTCTTGAATGCTGAATCAGTAACTGTTCTCAAAGGTGAGTCCTTGTATAAAATAGCGCTACGTGTTTATGGTAATGGTGGAATGTACGCGAGACTTTACGATGCAAATAAGGACGCTATCATTGATCCAAACTTGATTCGTGTTGGACAAACTTTAAAAGTCCCCCGTTAACTATGAAGGAGCTACTCTAATGTTTTCTTGGGGTAGTGTTGAAAAAATTCCCAAGCCCCCATGAAACTACCTGGTTGAAACTATTTAGAGGTTTCCATTTGTTTTTTATGGAGGTTTTCATTTCTTTCTGTTGCGAAATTATTGAAGTCAGTTGGTTCATGTCATTATGTCGGTTTGTACAGAAAAACCTAGCTGTCATGAACATTATCGTCAATAATGCTTGATTATTTAGAATAACGAAAAGCTTTTTTATGTGCGGATTTTGCGGTTTCTATACAAACCATAACGTCTCTGGGGCATTTTCTCAGGCGAAAACAATGCTGGTTTCAATGGCTGATGCGATACAAAATCGTGGCCCAGATGATGCAGGTTATTGGGTCGATGAAAAGATTGGTCTCGCGCTTGGACACCGTCGACTTTCAATACAGGACTTATCAGCAGCTGGACATCAGCCAATGGCTTCAGCGTCTGACCGTTTCATGATGGTTTATAACGGTGAGGTCTATAACTTTAATGACATTAAAGATGAGCTTGAAGATTCAGATCTGGCGCCAACATGGAGAGGTCACTCCGATACTGAAATCTTGCTAGCTGGTTTTGAAGCTTGGGGAGTTGTTGAAACGATCAAACGTATGGTCGGCATGTTTGCTCTTGCGTTATACGATCGATTGGATAATAAAATGTATCTCGTCAGAGATAGAATGGGTGAGAAACCCTTGTATTTTGGTTGGCAAGGGGATAGTTTTTTATTCGGTTCCGAACTTAAAGCGCTCAAGCAGCACGCACGATGGCAGGGAGAAATAAATAGAGATGCCTTATCGTCTTATTTGCGTTTTAGCTATGTACCCGCTCCGTATTCAATCTATCAAGACATCTATAAATTAAAACCAGGTTGCTATATTGAGATTGATCTTGACGTCTTTCAGGTCGGTTACTTGCCTGACGTACAGTCATACTGGTCCGTTGATCAAGCTGCTGCGAATGGGATGGCTAATCCCTTTGAAGGTTCTAAAGACGATGTTGTTGATGAATTGGAGCGTCTTTTAAAGCAATCGTTACGCGGACAAATGATTGCTGATGTTCCTTTAGGGGCATTCTTATCAGGGGGGATTGATTCATCAACGATTGTTGCTCTGATGCAAGCGTTGTCTGATAAGCCAGTGAATACTTTTTCTATTGGTTTTAATGAGGAAGGTTACAACGAAGCCCTACATGCGAAAGTGGTCGCTGAGCATTTAGGTACTCAACATACTGAGTTATATGTAACTGCGCAGCAGTCCCTTGATGTCATTCCAGAACTACCCCGTTTATATGATGAGCCCTTTGCTGATCCTTCGCAGATACCAACCTATCTCGTCTCTGAATTGGCAAAACAGAAAGTCACCGTTAGCTTATCCGGTGATGCTGGTGATGAACTCTTTTGTGGGTATTCACGATACCAGCATGGTTTAGATTTATGGGAAAAAATCAATCGTTTTCCTGATCCATTCCGTAAGCTGGTAGAAAAAATGATAGGTGTTGTTCCACCGTTTGTTTTGAATGCACTGTTTTCTTGGGCAGATCGTTATTTAACAGGAGCCGAAACGGCTGGTGATGCGGCATATAAGATGAAAGTTCTCGGGAGAGTTATTGCCTCAAACAACATTCAAGCACTGTATCAGTTTGTCATCTCTTCATTTAAAGATCCAGACTTAGTAGTGCGTGGTGGAAAAGAAGATTTATCGGTTTTTTATGACGATAAAAATATGTCAGAACGGTTTTCTGAGAACCCTGCTCAAGGCTTTATGTATTATGATCAGCATTTATATTTGCCTGATGATATTCTCACTAAAGTTGATCGAGCTGCAATGGGAGTAAGTTTGGAAGGCAGAATCCCTATGTTAGATCATCGCATCATCGAGTTTGCCTGGACAATACCACATGAGCACCTTAATCGTGATGGTCAGAGTAAATGGCCCTTGAGGCAAGTGTTGTATAAGCATGTGCCCGAAAAATTAGTGAATCGTCCTAAAATGGGATTTGGTGTTCCGATTGACGAATGGCTTAGAAAAGATATTAAACCTTGGGCAGAGGAATTGCTTGCTAGCGATAGAATTAAGGAGGAAGGGTATTTCAATCCTGAATTAATTCGAACAATGTGGGATGAGCACCAAGCAGGTACAAGAGATTGGAACCATCGATTATGGGCAGTATTGATGTTCCAACAATGGAATGAGTATCAGTAGTAAGGTTTGTTGTTAAAACACATATTTTTTATTAGAAGTCGCGTGTAGGGAAGGCTATTGCTGATATTGCTTAAATAATGATTTAAGTTTAAAGAATAATATTTACTTCCGTAATCGGATGATATGCTTGCGGAAAATCATAGCTTTTTAGTGAGTGTCTAAGTAAAAGCTATTTTTTATAGTTATCTCTTCAACCCTAAACACAAGAATGATGGGCTTGTTTATGTTAAGCAATTTAAGATCAGTATTTGTATTTATATTTGTTCTGGCGTTTAGTAGTTCGGGATATTTAGAGCTGGAGGAGACTTTTCCAGCTTTTGCAGAATACTATTGGTTTGTATTACTGTTCGGAGCCGCACTATTTTTTCTTATTACCCAGCCAGATGAGACGCTAGGGAATTTGAGATTGGAGCATATTCTATGGTTGTTGTTCTACACCCTGACATTAGTGATTGCGTTCATATTATCTAGTAGAAGTGAAGTCGTCATGTTGTTTTTAATAACATTGGTGAAAGCTTTTTCGGCCATGATTTTTCTTATGTTGTTAATTACCGATAAACAGTCACAAAAAGGGGCGTTATGGGCACTAGTTCTCGTTATTATTATAAGTTCGTTTAATAATGTTTACGAATTCTTTGATGAGTCGGTGGGATGGTCTGCGATACCGGGGCGTGCTGCAGGATGGCATTTTAACCCAAATAAATCCGGAAATACCATCGTCATGAGTTTGATTTTTGCTGGCGTGCTGGTTTCCCGAAAATTCTTTTGGCCGTTAGTTATCATCGCGACAATTGGAACTATTGTTACTTTTAGTCGAACATCATGGCTCATACTTTTTATTGTGGTTGCTGGTTTATCTATTATTCGTTCAGCGCCGTTAGATAAGCCACTCAACCTGCTGAACTTTAGCGCAGGTAAGTTTATCGGTATGATAATCAGTGCAATAATTGCGGGGGGATTCATCGTTATGATCTATTCGGGGGAGGCCTATGAGATGATGAAAGGCACACCTGTCGAGGGTTATTTGAATGCGGATACTTTACATCGTATTTCCGGAGGCACTGAGGATGGATCAACGAGTGAAAGAAAACATGTTGTTATAGAAGCATTGAAGCTCGGTTTAGTGAATCCATTATTTGGTAGTGGGTTAGGAGCATCCATTGAATGGGATGAAGCGGTTGCACCTCATAATGAGTTTGCCATGGTCTTTGCCGAGCGGGGAATGTTCGGTCTTGTCATCTATTTGTGGTTATATATTATAGTCTGGACCCAGGCAGGGAGGTATGGCAAGTTATATGTGCTGATAGTTGCTATAGCCAGTTTGGCTAGTCATAACCATTTGGATACTCCGGCTGTACTCTTTTTCTTTGTCTTAGCGTTGTTTATTAAGGATGAAGATTTTCCTATTAAGACGTAGCTACTCACCAAACTAGTGCAGGTTCGCGTAAAGCAGAAACTTGTTCTCGGAGTGATTGTATGTGCTCTTCCCAATAATGATCGGTATTGAACCAAGGGAAGGCTTGTGGGAACGCAGGGTCTTCCCAGCGTTGCGCAAGCCATGCGGCATAATGCACCATTCGCATGCTGCGCAATGATTCTACGAGTTGTAATTCATCGGGGTTAAATTCATAGAATTGTTCGTAGCCACATAATAAATCACCTAACCTGGCCGTCATATATTGCCTGTCCCCAGACAGGAACATCCATAAGTCCTGAATGGCAGGCCCCATACGTGCGTCATCAAAATCCACAATAAAAGGACTGCTCTCTAGGCTAAGAATATTCCCAGGATGGCAATCTCCGTGGAGGCGTATGTTACTAATATTCGCTGTTCTTGAGTAAATATCTTGAATGTTTTGGGTGAGCTCTTGTGTCACTACGGCATAGTTATCGACAAGATATTTGGGGATTAAGCCGCTCTCAAGAATATATTCTCTAGGGGTAATGACGTAATTTTGAAGACTCACTTCGGGACGATGAGTAAATGACTGGGTTGCTCCAAGCGCATGAATGCGTCCTAAGAAGCGTCCTAATTGTTCTAGCTGATCTGCATTATCCGTTTCAAAGGCTCGCCCTCCTTGGTAGGGAAATAAGGTAAAGCGAAAGCCTTGGTATTCATGCAGCGTTTTTTGCTGATATTCAAGAGGAGGGATGACGGGGATTTCTTCTTCTGCCAGATCTAAAGAAAACTGATGTTCTTCTAAAATGGATTCATCGCTCCAACGGTTGGGACGATAGAATTTCGCTACAATATGCCCGCCTTCTTCAAGACCAATACGGTACACACGGTTTTCGTAGCTATTCAAAGCCAGAAACTGACCATTACAGGGGAAGTCCAAAGATTCAATGGCATCTAGCATCATGTCTGGAGAGAGTGCAGCAAAGGCTTGTTCAGCCGTTAATTTAGTCATTATAGGTTATTTGTCTGTAGCCAAAATTCGAGTAGCGTTAAATGCCAAAGCTTGGAGCCTTTGATGCGAGTGAGGTGGTCTTCAGGTTTTTTTAGTAATTTTTCAACATATTTGCGATCATAAATCCCCCGTTCTCTACAGGTCTGTGAGTTTAAAATATCTTGCATGAAATCAAGAAACTCACCGCGCACAAATTTCAGTGCAGGAACAGGGAAGTAGCCTTTTGGACGATCAATGACGCTATCTGGAATCAAGCCGCGAGAGATTTTTTTCAACACATATTTCCCCTGATCCCGCAGTTTCATTTCAGGGGGCATTTTAGCGGCAAGCTCAACAAGCTCCTGATCCAAGAAAGGAACTCGTGCTTCTAAGCCCCATGCCATGGTCATATTATCAACGCGTTTAACCGGGTCATCGACAATTAAGGTTGTGGTATCGGCGCGTAAAACAGAGTCAATGAACTCATCAGCTTGTGGAGCTTCCAGAAGCTCACGCATGATTTCTGAGGTGTAATCCCTGTCTACAAATTCAGGGTTTAGCATCTCGCTCATTTCACTGTGTTCACGGTCAAAATAATAGGGTCTGAAGCGATCAAGCAGATCCTTATCTTTTGCCGCATGCATTTGGTGATACCAGAAATAGCCACCAAAAACTTCATCAGCGCCTTGTCCTGATTGAACAACCTTAACTTCTTGTGAGACTTGTTCTGAGAGCAGATAGAATCCAATAGCATCCTGACCAAACATAGGTTCTGCCATATTCGCTACCGCTTCAGGTAAGCGCTGCAACGTCTGCTCATTGGGAATATGCACCTTGCGATGATTGGTGTTGAAGCGCTCTACGACGGCATCCGAGTACTCGTATTCACTACCTTTTTCTTCGGGTTGATCATCAAAGCCGATCGTGAATGTACGGATATCATCCATGCCAATTTCATCAAGCAAGCCGACCAACAGGCTGGAATCAAGACCGCCTGATAGCAATACACCGACGGGTACATCAGCGATGTCATTACGACGTCGTACCGCAACACGCAGTGCCTCATGAATGGCTTCCGTCCACTCTTCATCATCCATCTTTTCAGCAGGGCGCGTGGCATCTAACGTCCAGTATTGCTCGAGTTTTTGGTCGCCATTCGCTGAAATCATCAAGCTGTGGCCTGGTTCGAGCTTACGAATGCCTTTTAGAATGGTGCGCGGGGCTGGAACAACAGCGTGCAACGAAAACAGGTTGTGCAAAGCACCATTATCAATTGAAGTATCCACCGATGTAGTTAGCAAAGCCTGCATATTAGAGGCAAAGCGAATTCCGTTTGTCGTGGGCGCATAGTAAAGAGGTTTAATGCCCATACGATCACGAGCCAAAAACAACGACTTTTCTTGCATGTCCCAAATCGCCATCGCAAACATGCCCATGAGGTGCTTAACGCAATCTTTGCCCCATTCTGCATAGGCTTTAACAATCACTTCTGTATCACCAGTAGAGGTAAATTGATGGCCTTTAGCCTGTAATTCTTTGCGTAGTTCAGGGTGGTTATAGATAGTACCATTAAACACTAAGGCCAAACTGTGTTGGCGGTCGATCATGGGTTGGTGAGATTTTTCTGAAAGATCAATAATCGAAAGGCGGCGATGCCCAAAAGCTAAAGAGCCATCAGAAAAGGTACCGGCATGATCAGGGCCGCGTTTTTCCAATTTTTCCATCATGGATTGGATATGGTTTAGGTCAGGTAGACTGCCATCGAGACGATATTCGCCACAAATTCCGCACATTGATTCACACCTTTGCGTGTTTTTGAAATAGGAGGACATGGTAGAATGATTCCATGACTGAAACAATCGAATCACTAAAAACACCCCCACATTCCATTGAAGCCGAGCAATCAGTGCTTGGTGGCTTAATGTTGGATAATAATGCTTGGGATCAAGTTGCCGATAAGGTGGTCGAAACTGACTTCTATCGTTACGATCATCGCCTCATATTTCGTTCTATTGTGCATCTTGCAGAGGAGAATGAACCTTATGATGTCGTCACTTTATCGAATTGGCTAAAACAGCGTGGAGACTTGGACGACGCGGGTGGTTTGGCGTATTTAGGTACCTTAGCAAAAGACACGCCAAGTGCGGCGAATATTCAAGCGTACGCAAAAATCGTGCGTGAGAAATCGATATTACGTCAACTGATTTCTGTAGGCACAGACATTGCGGAAACAGCCTTTAACCCAGAAGAGCGTGATAGTCGGGAAATTCTGGATGAAGCAGAGCGAAAAGTCTTTGAAATTGCTGAGCAGAGTATGCGTCAGGAGCAAGGATTCCGTTCAATCAAGAGTTTGATGAAAAATACACTGACACAAATCGAAGAGTTGGGGCAACAGCCAGATGGCGTGACAGGTGTTTCTACGGGTTATGATGATCTTGATGAGATGACCAATGGTTTGCAAAAAGGTGATTTGGTGATTGTTGCTGGTAGACCTTCGATGGGTAAAACGACTTTCTCAATGAATATTGCAGAATATGCAGCCGCGAATAATAAAGTACCAACAGCCGTATTTAGTCTGGAAATGCCGGGCGAGCAGCTGACTATGCGTTTGTTGTCATCAATGGGGCGAGTTGATCAAGGTCGTTTGCGAAATGGTCGTTTACTCGAAGAGGATTGGCCACGGATTGCAACAGCAGTGAAGTTATTTTCTGATGTCCCATTGTATATCGATGATAGTGCGGGTTTAACGCCTACTGAAGTGAGAGCCAGAGCGCGTCGTTTAGTTCGTGAACATGGAGATTTGGGGCTCATTGTTATTGATTATTTACAACTGATGCAAGGAGGCGGAAAAGCTGAAAACAGAACCAATGAAGTATCAGCCATGTCACGTTCCTTAAAAGCATTAGCGAAAGAGCTAAGTTGCCCGATCATTGTTTTATCCCAGTTAAATCGTAGCTTGGAGCAACGGCCCAATAAACGCCCGATTATGTCGGACTTGCGAGAATCAGGAGCGATTGAGCAGGATGCCGATATCATTATGTTTGTATACCGTGATGAGGTGTATAACCCAGAAAGTGAAAATAAAGGCACAGCAGAAATCATTATTGGTAAACAACGTAATGGTCCAATCGGGTCGGTACGTTTGACCTTCCTTGGTAAATACACACGTTTTGAGAACTTCTCTCCAGATGTGTTTGCCCCAGAATTCAACTAATGCGTTTACGTCCTGCCACAGTAACCATTCATGGCTCTGCATTAAGGCATAATCTAGAGGTGGTACGAGAATATGCTCCCCACTCTAAAGTGATGCCTGCTATCAAGGCAGATGCCTATGGGCATGGTGTTGCCGAGGTTGCGAAAGCAACGGAAAGTGTTGCTGACGGTTTCGCTGTTGCCACTATTCAAGAGGCCCTACAAATTCGAGAGCAGAGTATTGATTTGCCGATTCTTGTTTTCCAAGGAGCGCAACGCTTAAAAGATCTTGAAATGGCCTTTATTCATCAACTCCGTTTGGTTGTGCATCATCAACATCAGATCGAGCTCTTGGCGCAATATTCTGTTCAGAAACAACACCAATTAGATGTGGCTCTCAAGCTTGATACGGGGATGCACCGTTTGGGCATTGTTTCTGATGATTTTCCTGATGCTTTGAGTCGGTTAGAGAGCAATGACGGCGTTAGTCAGGATATGTGGTTGATGACACATTTCGCCTGTGCCGATGATGATCAAGATAGGCTTACCACTGACCAAATACAGCTCTTTGATCAGTTGACAGACCAGGTTCATTTAAGCAAAACCATGGCAAATTCAGCAGGGATTGTGGAATGGCCGACCTCGCATCGTGATTGGGTGCGCCCAGGTATTATGTTTTACGGTGGGAATCCGTTGTTGAAAAAATCCAGTAAAGAACTAGGTCTGCAAGCAGCCATGACTTTGAGAGCTCCTATTCTTGTGATTCGCCATCTCAAGGTGGGTGATGCAGTTGGTTATGGTTCAACGTGGCGAGCTAAAGCGCCTACGAGAGTCGGAGTTGTGGCGTGTGGCTATGCGGATGGTTATCCTCGGCATGCACCGACGGGTACACCTGTATGGGTGAATGGAAGATTCTCACAGCTTCTTGGCAGGGTTTCGATGGACCTTGTTGTTATTGATCTTAAGGATATCGAGGCAAACGCTGGTGATGATGTGGAGCTATGGGGAGAGAACAACCCTATCGATAGTGTAGCCAATTATTCTGAAACAATAAGTTATGAATTGATGTGTCATGTCGGGCGTTTATGTCATAGAATTTTTGAACCTTAGTTAGTATTCCCTGTCCTACAATCAAGTTTTACAGAAAACATCTGGTTCGTTCATCCAAAAGAGGCTGGCGAGCATAGGTGTTATATCTAAAAAGAATACTTGGAGATAATAATGACAAACATATTTAAAAAGGCATTGATAACAACATCAATCGCAGCCTCTTTACTGTTAACAGGTTGTGCATCAAACGGCAGTGGAGGCAGTGTTGGTGGCCTTAGCAATGAGCAGGCAAGCGTTTTAGCAGGATCTGTTATTGGTGGTGTTATCGGTAAACAGATGGGTAAGGGGAGTGGTAATACGGTAGCAACTATAGCGGGTGCCGTCATTGGTGGATATATTGGGGGAATGATGAGCAATAATAGCCGTCAGAGAACTAACTATGCTTTGGATAATGTTCCGAATAATCAGTCCCAAACTTGGGTTGAGCCACAAACTAATCATCAATACACAGTAACCCCAACGAAAACCTACAATACCAATAACAATGGCCAACAAAGTGTGTGTCGTGATTATACGATGGATGCCTATATTGACGGACGTCTTGAGCAAATAAAAGGTCGAGCTTGTCGTAATGCGAATGGTCAATGGGTGAACGTTCAGTAGGCTATTACGCAAACAATAAATTCTAATAATAATAAATCTGGGGGCTTTTTAGAGCCCCCTTTATTTTGTCTATTTTTTAGTGATGAGGCAAGTAGGGGTTAATAACGTTCAGATACAAAAAAGCCTCCATAGTGGAGGTCTTTTTATTAGTCGTTTTAAGACTAACTTTATTGGAGTCTTAATTGCTGTCCAGGGTTAATTTGATAGCTTGGCGCTTGTAGGTTATTCAGACGAATAATTTCCTTCCAGTTGACTCCAGTATTACGCATAACCTGGAAAACGGTATCGCCGCGTTGAACAGTGTATGTATTTCCATTATTGCTTGATGTATTAGAACTACTGCCACCGCCATAGGTATTGGTAAAACTCGTGCTACCTTGATTGTGCGTATGGCTTAAACCAGATGCAGGTAATACATGTGAATGAACTTTGCCGTTATGGTCATGGTTTACAGCACCTTTTTGAGTAGGGGCCGGATTGTAGTAGGTCGTATTCGTGTTTGCCGTGTTGTCGTAGTAACTACCCGTGTTTGCGGTTGTATTTGTAGTCGTCGTTGTTGTCGTTGCTGCTGTTGTTGTTTGAGTTCCCTGGTTGTGTGTGTGGTTGGTACCAGTAGCAGGGAGAGGGTGGCAATGTCGTCTACCATTGTGCATATGGCAGTTTCCACCAGTATTGGCAGTATTTTGCGGAGGTCTGACAACATTAGTTGTTGTATTCGTGTTGCTACCACAAGGTACACAAGTATTCGTGTTCGTATTAGAAGTGCCTGTGCCAGCATTAAAGTTATGAGAATGGCTTAGACCACCTGCAGGTAATGGATGGGTATGGGCAACACCATTATGGGTATGAGTCGTACCTTTTGCGTCGTCAGCGCTTGCATTCTGAGCACTGGGATTCGAATTTGTGTTAGAGCAACCTGTTGCAATCAATACCGATGCAGCCAAAGTTAGAATAATTTTTGTTTGTTTATCCATGGGGTTACGCCTGAAAGTTAGTTAGTTGGTCTAAGTATAGCTTTCAGAGTGTTTATTTTCCATATGGAATATAAAAAAAAATAAACCATTGATATATTAGGTGTTTAAATTATTAAGCCTTCGACGGCGCTCATCAAAATCCCAGAGAAAGGTTTGAATATTCCGGTATCGATCGTCGGGATGCTTTGCCAGCATGCACTCCAGAGAGTCTTGAAGAGGTTCGAAAGCGGTAGGCAAAAGAGGTACTTTTGCTAAGGCATGTTGTTTGATGAGGTCGAGGCTTGTACCTGCCTCAAAAGGCTTATAGAAGGTTATTAATTCATAGAGAATAATGCCAAGACTGTAGATATCTGATTGCACGGTACACACCTCACCAGCAGCATGTTCAGGACTGACATAGGAAGGCGTACAGTGTACTTCCCCCTCAGAAATATAGCCTGCATTAATTAGCCACTGATTTTCTATACCGCAATCAACAAGAATAAGCTCCTCATCACGAAACATGATGTTAGATGGCTTCAAGTCACGATGAAGCAGGCCAGCGTCGTGGAGTGATTGTAGACAAAGCGTAATATCGCGAAACCAGTCAAGCCGTTGTTTAATACTTAGGGTGGGGTTGTGAAGCAGGGTTTCAGCAAGATTTGGACTGGGTAGATACTCCATCAATAAATAGAAGGTACCTTTATAAAGGCCTGCATTGTCAATGCGGATAAACTTGGGGTTTTTTATTGCTCGGATTCTATCAACGGCTTCGATAAAGTCCTGTATTTGTGAGTCAGACAACAAATTTACGTCATAATGGAACTGCTTTATAACAGCAAGTTGGTAGTTTTTATTTTGTACAAGTGTAATCGTCGAATGAGAATTCGAATGGATAAGTCGTTTGAATCTCCAGCCGGGTAATGAGATCGGAGTATCCTCATAACAAGGCTGTGACGTATTTAGCCAATCGGAGGTTGAGGACTGCATCATGTCTGTAGGATATGCCTGTAATGAGTTAATTATAGACAATAACTAGCTATTTTATTGATATTTATCAAAGGGTGACTTAGAAGCTTTTATTGATGGTGACTTCTTGATTTCCGCGACGCACCGTAAAATTGATACTGCTGGCTCCCGCTAGTTGACCCATGATGGAAATACCTTTCGAAGGTGAATCGAGAACGGTACCATTGACAGAGGTGACAACATCACCAGGGCGTAACTCTAAACTGCGAAAAAGTTTACGGTTTTTACCGGGAGATAAACGAAAGCCAATGAAGTTACCGTCTTTATCGGTTGCTTCAGATGCACTGGCAATTTCGAGCAGGCGTTCAGGGTTATTTGTAATGACATCTTTTAGGGCACTTAGATCATCTGTTGGCAATTTATCAAGGCCTGCAGGGTTAACGAGGTTACTACCAACCTGACTTAATACGGGGGCTCTTGATGTCGGAGCGGCTTTGGGGAGAGATAGGTTGGAGGGTCTTGAATGGCGGCTACTTGTATTATTTGCTAGTTTGGGGAGTACTAATTCCTCAAGTTGACCATTGTGATTAAGAATAACTTTATGGGGAAGAATATCGTGAACTTTGACGCCACTCTGGGGTTCTTGACCAATAGAAAAGACACTTTGCTTGCCTTTGGATACCTCAATAATGGCTAAACGATTATTCGTGTCTTGAAAGACAACTCCCATTAGCTTTAGATTTAAGCGTGTTCGCTTTTTTACAATGGGAGTGCGTGTTGGTTGCTTGGGTTTGACATCTGTTGACCCAAAGAGATGCATATTGGCAATTTCTTTGCCATGATCAGGTTTTTGAGTTGCTATTTTTTGAGGCGCTGATACTGATAAAGGAGCGGGAGGGATAACAGCGGGTTTTGGGGCAAAGACCAGCCACACCAGTTTCGCTAATAAAACCCCAAGCAAAAGGGTGAGTAACAAGCTCATCCAATGAGGGAGTTTTTTTAGCAAACTGTGAAGCTGTGGGTTGTGACTAATCATTCATGCCTGTTTTTGTTCTTTATTGATAGTAGGATCGATACCATGCAATAAATTTTTGAATTCCCTCATCTAGAGGCGTATTGGGCTTGTAGCCAACATCTCTAATCAGATCCTCAACATTCGCATAGGTTGCAACAACATCACCCGCCTGAAGAGGTAGCATGTTCATTTCTGCTTTAAGCCCCAAGTGTTTCTCGATAGATTGTATGTAATCCATCAGTTCGACACAATCATTGTTACCGATATTATAAACACGCCAAGGTGCTTTACTCGTTGCAGAATCAGGTGTTTCACCAGACCAGTCTGGGTTGGGTGTTGCCGGCGTATCTAAAACGCGAATCAAACCTTCAACAATATCATCAATATACGTAAAATCACGACGATGTTTGCCGTAGTTATAGACATCAATAGGGTTGCCTTCGGTAATAGCTTTAGCAAACTTGATCGGCGACATATCAGGACGCCCCCATGGACCGTATACGGTAAAGAAACGTAAGCCTGTGGTTGGAATATCATATAGATGAGAATACGTATGCGCCATCAACTCATTAGATTTTTTTGATGCAGCATAAAGTGATACAGGATGATCGACGTTGTCATGAATTGAAAATGGCATAGATTCGTTTGCGCCATAAACCGAACTAGAAGATGCATAGACAAGATGCTTGACATCATGATGGCGGCACCCTTCAAGGATATGGGCAAAGCCAACAATGTTGCTATCAATATAAGCTAAAGGGTTATCAATCGAATAGCGAACGCCAGCTTGTGCTGCGAGGTTAATCACTGCATCCGGTTTTTCTTCTGCAAACAACTGTTCCATAGCGGCTCTGTCTGCCATGTCGATTTGCTTGAAATTAAAGGTGCCTGTCTTTTCAGTCTCTTCAATGTGCTTTAAACGATCTTCTTTTAATGACACATCGTAGTAGTCGTTCATATTATCGATACCGATAACATCATCACCACGTTGAAGAAGAACAATAGCGGCGTGCATACCAATAAATCCAGCTGCACCAGTGATTAATACTTTCATGGGGAAATCCTGATAGGGTTATTATTTTGTTAAGAGCCTTGCAAGCTCCTGATACTTTTTAGAACTGCGTTGAACGATATTATCTGGTAGATGAGGCCCAGGGGGGGTTTTATCCCAATCGAGGGTTTCCAAATAATCACGAACGAATTGTTTGTCAAAAGACGGTGGACTCATTCCAGGGCGATATTCAGAAAGTGGCCAGAATCGTGAGGAGTCTGGTGTCAATGCTTCATCAATCAGCGTTAATGTACCCTCTGCATCCAAGCCAAACTCAAATTTAGTATCGGCAATAATGATGCCTTTTTTAAGGGCGAATTCAGCGGCAGTGGTATAGAGCTGTAAACTAATGTCTCGTATCTGTTGAGCCAAGTCTTTGCCGACCAAGTCGCACATTTCACGGAAGTTTATATTTTCATCATGGTCACCAACTGATGCTTTGGTGGAGGGGGTAAAAATAGCTTCTGGGAGTTTGTCTGCAAGTACCAAACCTTCTGGTAATTCGATGCCACAGACAGCGCCTGTTTTTTGGTAGTCTTTCCAGCCAGAACCGATCAAATAGCCGCGAACAATGGCCTCAATGGGGAGCGCCTTAAGTTTTTTGACAACCTGGCTACGTCCTTCAAGAGATACTTTTTCCTCTGCTTCCAGTGGTAGATCATCCAGTGTTAGCAGACTATTCTGGTTGGCAATGATGCCACCTAGTTGCTCGAACCAGAAATTGGAGACCGTAGTGAGAATTTTACCCTTCGCCGGAATTGCATCAGGCAGAATGACATCAAAGGCGGAAAGCCGGTCAGAGGTAACAATAAGCATATGTTGATCATCAACATCATAGATGTCTCGCACCTTGCCACGATGGATAAGATCAAGGTGTTTGAGATCCGTTTCAAAAACAGCGTTTTCCACTAAAACTCCCGATTAGGCAAATAAGTAAAATTACGGGTATAATATCAGGTTTTTTTTACGATAGATCATATTATGTCACAGCCCATGATTGGGGTCGTGATGGGTAGCAATAGTGACTGGAAAGTCATGTCAAAAGCCGTTGAGCAACTGGAAGCGTTCAATGTGCCACACGAATACCGTGTTGTATCCGCCCATCGAACGCCAGACTTACTTTTCGAATATGCTGCTGAAGCAAAAGCGCGTGGACTTAAATGCATTATTGCAGGAGCAGGCGGTGCAGCGCATTTGCCCGGCATGCTTGCAGCAAAAACCACCTTGCCTATTTTGGGTGTGCCCGTACCATCTAAGAATCTAAAAGGCCTTGATTCTTTGTATTCAATTGTACAAATGCCGGCAGGTATTCCCGTTGCAACCTTTGCCATTGGTGAAGCTGGTGCAACGAATGCTGCACTGTACGCAATTGCCATGTTGGCAAACGAATACGATGATTTAGCTGCAAAGTTAGATGATTTTCGCGAAGCACAACGCCAAAAAGCCATGAATATGGCATTACCACCTGAAGAATAATCATCATGATGCTACCTGGATCAACGATTGGTATGTTGGGGGGCGGACAGCTTGGACGTATGTTCATTGTTGCTGCACGAGAACTTGGTTATCGTGTCATGGTGCTAGAGCCTGACGAAAATAGCCCGGCAGGTCAGATGGCTGATCAACATTTAATTGCTGCGTATGACGATGCTGAAGCCTTGGCTGTCATGGCTTCAGCATGTGATGTGGTAACGACTGAATTCGAAAACATTCCTGCTCACGTATTAAACACACTAGCTGAGTCCACCAAAGTTAGACCCAGTGCGAAAGCCGTTTTACTCGCGCAAGATCGTATCGATGAAAAAGCATTTATCGAAAGTTGCGGTTTGATGACAGCGCACTATGGCGTGATTAAGACGAGTTCTGATATCGCAGATGCCGTTAGCAAGATTCGTTTTCCGGCACGCTTGAAAACGGCACGCTTAGGCTATGATGGTAAAGGCCAAGCAGTTGTAAACTCAATTGAAGAAGTGCGTGACGCTTTCCAGGATATGCACACAGTAGATTGTGTATTAGAGCAGCAAGTTGATCTTGATATTGAAATATCCGTTGTATTGGCTCGAAATAGTGAAGGCGAGACCGAGTGTTTCCCTGTCGGTGAAAATATTCATAAACATGGCATTCTTCACAAAACTCTCGTGCCAGCAAGCGTCAAAGAATCCTTTATTCATGCCGCGCAAGTGGCAGCAAAACGTATTGCAGATAAATTAGAGTATATTGGAGTGCTAGCGGTTGAGTTTTTTATTACCAAAGACGGCGAGTTGTTGGTAAACGAAATGGCTCCACGTACGCATAACAGTGGCCATTTCACGATGGATGCTTGTGAAACATCACAATTTGAGCAGCAGGTCAGAACGGTATGTGATCTACCTTTCGGCAGTACCAAGCTGTTATCTCCCGTAGTCATGATAAATATGCTTGGGGATTTGTGGGGTGACGATGTTCCTGAATGGCAAGCTATCCTTAGTGAGCCCAGTTGTAAACTTCACTTGTATGGCAAACAGCATGCACGTATAGGCCGTAAAATGGGGCACTATAATGTGCTTAGCGACCATATCGATCAGGCTGAAACGACAGCCGAAGCTATTTTCACAACCTTAGAGAAAAACCTTGAAAAAGAAAGTTGAAAAACCGAGTTTAGAAAGCTTGCGTGAAGATATCGTTTTTGACACCACGTTATGCGACCAAAAACTCCGTTTACATTCAACGTGGGGCATCTTTTCCCCTCGTGAAATAGATGCAGGTACCGCGCTATTGTTGAAGTATGTTGATATTGCAAAAGATGCGGATTGTTTGGATTTAGGCTGTGGCTATGGGCCGATAGGTTTAACCGTGGCAAAGCTCGCTCCACAGGGTAAAACCCTCATGGTTGATAAAGACTTCATGGCGGTTGAATATTCGAATAAGAATGCCAAGGTCAACAATATTGATAATGCAGAAGCGATGTTAAGTAATGGTTTTCAGCATATTGAAAAGGATCGCCGTTTTGACGTGGTTATTTCTAATGTGCCCGCAAAAGTCGGTAAAGAAATGATGACCTTGATGCTGAATGACGCTAAGCGCCATATGAAGCCTGATGGGGAGATGTTTCTTGTCACGATCAATGGTTTACGTCAGTATATGAAACGGAATCTAAATGAAGTCTTCGGAAACTACAAAAAGTTAAAACAAGGTCCGGGGTATACTGTGTCATATGCGCGAAGAGAGAGATAAGCAAAAGGCCCATCTCCGAGTTTGTGGAGAATGCGACTTATTGCAAAAAACCCCCGAATTACAAGCAGGGCAGCTTATTCGTTGCGTGCGTTGCCAAAGCATAATAGAAAAAAAACGTTATCACTCCTTAGATCGCAGTCTTGCTTTAGTTCTCACGGGCCTCATTCTGTTTTTTCTCTCCAATATGTTCCCCCTTTTGACCCTAAAAGCACAAGGGGTTGAGTTTGATACGAATTTAATCGCTAGTAGTATTGAGTTACTGCGCATTGACCGGCCATTTCTTGCCATTCTGGTTTTTGTGACGACGATTGTGGTACCCATGTTTAGTTTATTTGGTATGTTGTTTGTCTTTATGTCAGTAAAGATGCGTTGGCATAATGAATATGTCGGGCCTATTTTTCGTTATCTGCATAATACGCAAGTATGGGGTATGTTGGAGGTTTTCTTGTTGGCAATTATGGTAGCAGGTGTCAAGTTAGCTGATTTGGCAGAAGTTATTCCGGGTATTTCCTTATATTCATTTTTTGCTTTGATTCTGGTGTTAGCCACGTTAGGCAGTACGCTTAGCCCGGATGAAATATGGGATCATGAGCGAGAGGCGCAATTATGATATGAGTACACTTAATCAATGCGCGCGCGCTCAAGGCATCGTTGGATGTCAGCACTGCCATACGGTAACCAAACTACCAAAAGATATTGCTGAGAATCAATGTGTTCGCTGTCCGGTTTGTCATGCAAAGCTGGAGTCGCGGATTGCGCATAGCTGGGGTAAAACCTTGGCGTTAGTGCTGGCGGCCACATTTATGTTTATTCCTGCGAACATTTTACCGATCATGAATGTAACCTATTTGGGAACGGGAACCCCTGATACGATTATTGCTGGTGTGATGAAGCTCTTGAAAGCAGAGATGTGGCCGTTAGCCTTAATCGTTTTTGTGGCAAGTTTTGTTGTGCCGATTATGAAAATTGTGGTGCTATTTGGGCTGTTAATAACGGTAAAGATGAAATCACAGTGGCGACCTGTTGGGAGAACACGCCTGTTTCAAATCACAGAGTTTGTTGGGCGTTGGTCAATGGTGGATATTTTTGTGTTAGCGATTCTTGTAGCGCTGGTGCAGTTTGGTAATCTGGCTTCAGTAGATGCGGGCCTAGGTGCTTTATCCTTTGCAGCAGTAGTGGTCTTAACAATGTTTGCAGCGCATACCTTTGATCAACGTTTAATTTGGGATGCAATGAATGACTGAATACGAGTTAAAAAATGGTTGATCAAGAGCAGTTACCAGAAGCTATCATAGAGGAAGAGTCTGGTTTTTCTCTAGTATGGGTTATCCCTATTGTGGCAGCATTGATTGCAGGGTGGCTGGTCTTTAAAGTCTATTCTGAAAAAGGCGATATCGTTACCTTAACATTTGATAATGCGGAAGGGGTAGAAATCAAAAAAACCGTTGTTCGCTATAAAGATGTCAATGTTGGCAAAGTTATCGATATACGATTGGACAAGAGGCTTGAGAAGGTTGAGGTAAAAACTGAAATCTACCAGTCAATGGCAAAGCATTTAGGGCCTGATACGAAGTTTTGGGTCGTTCGCCCTGTTGTTTCTGTGTCGGGGGTGAGTGGCTTGACCACACTCATTTCCGGTATCTATATAGGGATGGATCCTGGAGAAGTAGAAGGTAAAGCTCGCAAAGTCTATGAAGGTCTGAAAGTCCTACCACGCGTCACTTCTGCGGATAAAGGCGGCACTTACACGCTGGAAGCCGATACCTTAGGCTCATTAGGTGCAGGTTCCCCCGTTTATTATCGTGAAATTAATGTGGGTGAAGTAGCTAGTTATGAATTAAGTGAAGATAAAGATACGGTCAAAATCAATATTTTCATCAAAGACCCTTTTCATAAAATCATCAAGCAGAATACCCAATTCTGGAATATCAGTGGTCTGGAGATCGAGGTCTCTCCATCTGGTGGTGTAGAGGCAAGAATGGGAACATTAACCTCGCTACTTCTGGGAGGTATTGCTTTTGAAACACCACAAAATTTGCTAGACCAAAAAGAAGCAGATGCTGATACCGAATTCTCATTATATAAAACGCGTGAAGAAGCTCGAGAGAAAACCCGTGGTGAGCAAATTTATTATGTCTTGTACTTCGACGATACTTTACGTGGTTTGGTCCTAGAAGCTCCCGTTGAATATCGGGGTATTAAAATCGGTAAAGTTGCAGATATCCGTTTACAGATTGAAGAATATTCAGAGCAAATAAAAATCCCTGTTTTGATCTCTCTCTATGCAGAAAAGCTGTCTATTGATGGTGATCCAGTTGATGCTCAGGATGTTGTTGAACAATTGGTGACAAAAGGATTACGGGCACAGTTAACCACATCAAACTTTCTTACTGGAACGCAGTTTGTAAGTTTGGTGATCCCAGAAGATGCAGACATGAAACCCGGTAAAATACTGGCAAGTAGTGAAAGCGGGTTGGCCTATGAAGAACTGCCTACTATGCCAGGTCTGACCAAGGTACTTGCGGAAAGTGCTACTGAAATTATGGAAGAAATTCGTGGGACGATACAAAGCGCCAATAAGATTCTCTCCTCTCCAGAAATTGATTCATCAACGAAAGATTTAGCTAAAATCCTTGAACAGGTGAACACCTTATTGGCTGAAATAAAGCCTGAAGTCGCATCGACCATCAAAAATGTTGAAGCTATGACTGGCAAGTTAGATAACGAAACCGCGTCCGTAGTTAAACAGTTGAAAAGTACCATGAACAGAATGGATTATGCGCTTGTAGAGGCTAAGGCAACTTTGAAGAATGCGAACAGCACCTTGGACGAGGACTCTTCTTTGCAATATGAGCTACGCTTGTTAATAGAAGAGGTGAGCGAAGCAGCAAACTCCTTCTCCGTATTGGCAGATACCATTCAGCGTAAGCCAAATTCAGTGATTTTCGGGAAATAATATGAGCAAAGTAGCAATTAACAAAATCACTTTTTATCTGTTTATGGTCATAGCATTTACCTTACAAACAGGCTGCTCAGAGATCGTCTCGGACGATGAAACGAAATTCTATGCCTTGTCGCCAGCCGATGTGGCAACCGCATCGGGTGATAGCAAACTAAAATTGGGTATTGGCCCCGTTAAAATTTCCCGTATGATCAGCCGCCCACAATTGGTGGTACGCACCGAGCAGCATCAGATTAATGTATTGGAACAGCATCAATGGGGCGGCTCCTTAAAAGAAGAAGTCGCACAGATTATTATCGACAACCTTTCCGCGAATCTTGGAACAGAGCAAGTCGAACACTTTCCGTGGAAAAAAGCCTTCAAACCGGACTACCAAGTACGCGTACGTATTGAACGTATGGATGGCATTCCTGGTGGTGAAGTGGCATTAAAAGCACGTTGGTGGCTACGCAAAGGCAATGCGCCAACGGATCAATTAGCAGAGTTTTCAACGTATCGTGTCAAAACTAAAGATAAAAGCTATCCCGCCTATGTGGCCGCGCTAAGCAAAACATTAGAACAATTATCCACAGAAATTGCTAAATCAATTAAATAACTTACCAATCTTCCTCAGGAACCCAGACTTCAGTCGCGCATAAACAATCAATCACTAATAACACTAAGCCACTCATGGCTAACTTCCTGTTGCTGATAACCAAAAGAAAAAACAGGCACATCTAGCAAATTCCTAAGGTCAGCCAAATTATCCATGCTATCAACTTCATGTTTTGGAGAGGTTTCATTCAAAATCACACAACGTAACTCCAAGCCTCGCCCCGTAATAGCTTCCTGACTCAAAAGTACCTGATTGATGATTCCCAAGCGATCATTAGCTATTAACACAATTGGCAAGTGCAAAGCTTCCGCTAAATCTGCATTTAAGCCATCACTAACCAGTGGTGAGTAAAAACCACCGGCACCTTCCACATACAAAAATTCATCATCAGCAATATTCAAACAAGCTGTTTTGAGTTGATTAACCGTCAGAGAGACATGCTCCAAAGCAGCGGCACGTACTGGAGATATCGCGGCTTGAAAACGATGCGGGCACACCAAATCAAGTTGATCAGTCACCTTGGCTGCATTTGCCAGCTTCCAAGCATCGCTTTCAGTAACATCTATAGGCCATCCTGATTCAGCGGGTTTACGAGGAATAACGGATAAGCCACAGGCTGCCAATCCAGCTATTAAGCTCTGACCAACCCATGTCTTACCGACATCAGTATCGGTACCAGTGACAAAAATGCCTTTTCTATTCATTGTTGAGATTCGATTCACTTGACAAGAAAACGTAAAACAGGATTATGAGGCCAACCCTCTCACGGAACAAATATTCATGCGCATACCGCGATTTTATCAAGCAGAAATCTTTGCAGTTGGCGACACAGTAGCCTTGTCAGAAGAAAACTTTCGCCACGCAGTCAAAGTCATGCGTTTGAATGTCGATGAACCCATCATCATGTTTAATGGAGTAGCAGGAGAATATACGGCGCGAATAGCAAATGTGGCTAAGCGTAATGCAGAGATCAGTATTGAAAGCTATGACGATATAGATCGGGAGTCGCCTCTCAATATCACATTGGTACTTGCACTTATCAAGCCTGACAAAATGGACTTTGCTATCCAAAAAGCCGTTGAATTAGGCGTGAATAATATCCAGCCTGTTATCACAGAACGTAGCGTGGTAAAGCTCAAAGCAGAGCGTATGAAAAAGAAGATTCAACATTGGCAAGGCATCATTATTGCGGCTTGTGAGCAATCAGGAAGAACGGCTATCCCAACAATTCAGACAGTAGCCAATGTAGACGACTATCTGCAACAACCAACAGCAGCGACAAGAATTACCATGTTGCCAACAAGCCATAAAAGCGTAGCGGATATTTCACCAGCCCAAAATATGGAACTGCTAGTTGGCCCTGAAGGAGGCTTCACTGATGCAGAAGAAGCCATGTTTGTGAATCAACAGATTCAGATCATAAACTTCGGACCTCGCATCTTGCGAGCAGAAACAGCGGTGATCGCAGGCCTAACCACCCTCCAACACCTTCATGGCGATGTTTAAAAACAACCTTTAGTGCCAAGCAGTCTTCTATCAAGCCATCTTTGGCTGGTTCTGGAGATAAATCACGTACTGTCTGGATTCTTTGTCTACACAACACAGTAAATAAACTATAAGAAAAACCAGCAGTTTTTTTTATTTGGACTACCCTAAGTCATTATTTTTTATAACCCAAGGAAGAACCATGAAGAAAATACTTTTCATCTTGCTACTCTCAGCTATATCTCATTCATCATTTGCGGGCACTGGATTAAATTGCTCAGAAGACGAGGTGCTTTCTGATGAGAATCAATTGGAAGCTTGCGTCACTCAAACCAACGATGAATTAAACGCGACCTATAAGCAATTAACTGAGACTCATAAAGACGCACCTGAAAAACTAGAGGCGTTAAAATCAATGCAACTGGCTTGGATTAAAATGAGAGACGCCCAGTGCTTATTTAAAAGTATGAATTCAGCGGGCGGCGGCGGTGCAGCTATGACAGCAGTCCGTTGTGAGATCGGGATGACGATCCAGCGCGAAGAAGAATTAGCTGATCTGTAAAATTCACCAAAGCCAAGATAGCGGCCTATAGCGCATTTATCTTGATCAGTCTCACCGATTCATTTGTTGAATTTACTATTATGTACATAAAATATGTACATAATAGGTGGTTTCTATCAATGTCACAGAGTTTCGTAAGCATTTACCAAGCTATTTGAATCTGGTGAAAGAAGGCAAATAGGTGTATTTGAGCTGCTACGGTAAAGTCATCGCTACAGTAGCACCAGAAGTAAATCCAGCAGAAGAAGCACGCGAAAGACTAAGTGAGTTACGCCAAACAATAGTTATTGTTGATGTAATGAGCCCCTTCGATGATATTTAGCAATAATGAATTGCATCTAAACACCAGAACAGGGCGTTAAGATCTCATGCGACAATTAATTATCCTTCTCATGCTGTTCGTCAGCACCTCGGGCTACACCAATGATCTAAAAAATCATGCCTCCCCTTATTTAGCCATGCATGGCGATGATCCTGTGCAGTGGATGGAGTGGGGCGATGCGGCATTAGCGAAAGCGAAAAAAGAAAACAAACTCCTGTTTGTGTCGGTGGGCTACTTCGCCTGTCATTGGTGTCATGTGATGCATCGTGAGAGTTTCAAGAATAAAGCGATCGCAAAAAAACTCAACCAAAATTACATCTCGGTGAAAATTGATCGTGAATTAAATCCTGTGGTGGATAAGCGTTTGATTGAGTTTGTTACCGCGACGGTAGGCAGAGCGGGCTGGCCGTTGAGTGTGTTTATTACACCTGATGGCTATCCATTGGTTGGCGCGACGTATATCCCACCTAAGCAATTTTCGAATGCGATTGATGATTTGGCGGGGCGCTGGAAAGAGAGTCACAAGCAGTTAAGGATAGATGCAGAAGAACTCAATCTTAAGCTAAAATTTGCTCTGGAAATGCGGGAAAATGTAGGTTCTGAACGCGCGGTTGCTGACAATGTTGATACGTTTATAAAAGCGGCGATGGAAAATGCCGATGAGCTAGAAGGCGGCTTGGGAAGCAGTATGAAGTTTCCTTCCATCCCGCAGTTTCATGCGTTGCTTAAATTGAATGCCAAACATAATGACCCTGAAATTCATGAGTTTCTAAAACATACCTTAGATGTAATGGCGCAAAAAGGTTTGCATGATGAGCTTGCGGGGGGCTTTTATCGTTATACAGTTGATCCTTCTTGGCTAACGCCGCATTTTGAGAAGATGCTTTATACCAACGCGCTCATGCCAATTCTCTATCTGGACGCAGCAAAGCAATATGACAAGCCTTATTATAAGGACGTTGCACTCGAAACCTTACAATTTCTCATCGATGAAATGCGTGCCGAGAGCGGTGCATTTATTGCTAGCTTGTCAGCTGTTGATGATAAGAACGAAGAAGGCGGCTATTACCTTTGGACGCAGGCGGAGCTGGGAAAGATTCTTAGCAAGGATGAGTTGAAGTTGGCGAATAAGGCATGGAATATGGATCAGCCGAATGAGTTGGTGTCGGGTAATTTGCCGATGATGAAAATGAGGATGAAGGGGTTGAGTCTGATATTCCAACAGCCCGAAGCGAAGATTACTGAGCGGCTTACGGCTCTTAAAAAAAAGCTCAAAACGCATCGTAATAAAACCCGGGTTATTCCTAAAGATAATAAAGAGCTTACCGGCTGGAATGGTCTTACCTTGGCAGGGTTTGCTAGGGCTTTGTCTACAGATAAAGCATTGCAACCTGTTGGGGATAAATTGGCAGACTTTCTCCTTCAACAATGGGATGGTAAACAGCTGAATCGTGCCCGAAAAAGCCTGCAAGAAGGTACGCTAAATGATTATGCGGCAGTGTCTTGGGGCTTGTTGGAATGGGCGAAAGCCAGTGGTAATGAGAAGGCAAAGCTTGCTGGTGAGCAAATCGCAAAGATAGCTTGGAACACATTCTACATTGATGGCAATTGGAGAGAATCGATCAATCAGCTACTGCCTGAAGGCACAAAACAGGCGCATCTGACTGATGACCCCATGCCTTCTGCTGAAGCTTTGTTGATACGAGCTAGTTTGTTATCAGCAGATGAAGTGCTTCAGGAAAAAGCAAAAAAGGTGTTAAAGCATTCTACAAAAGCGGTTGAGGATGATCCTTATAGCTATGCCTCGCTAATTTCTATTTCATTGAGCAAGCCTCCCGTACAAAAATAAGCGTTTCACTTGGGTTAAAAATCACTACAATATTACCTGGATCAATATGAGAGAGTGAGACAGGGATGAATAATGAACAAAAAGATATATTAGCTTTTTTTGATATTGATGCTCAGGATTTATATGAAAGCTTCGGCCAGAGAACTGTGCAAAGAGGCCTCACTTACCATAATAAGGGTCAGGTCATAGAGCTTCGAGACTTACAGTTAGCGGATCAGAGCACATCTGATTTCGTTGCAACAGGGATTGTGAAAGGTAGCAATGCTCAAGTCTATGAAACCAGAGTATTAATTAGCAATGGTTATCGGGGACTGGAGCTAAGTAGCAATTGCAGTTGTCCGGTTGGCTATAATTGTAAACATGGCATTGCTGTTTTTTTTACATTTGGTGGGATGATACAAAAGGCGGCTGCTGGAGATATACCCGACGACCTTAAAGAGGAAGCCGAAGATCAGGCAATTGAACAATGGTTTGAGAGCTTAAAAGATCTGGATAAGCTTGAGTCCTCGGGAATACAGTCCACGGAGGCTGCTCTTCAAGAAAAAAAGGGCATTACACATCATGTTGTTTATATTCTCGAATATTATCAGGGGCAATATAATCAGGAAGAAGGCTTATCCGTAAAACCCGTAAAGGCGCGTGTATTAAAAAAAGGCGGCTATGGTCAGATTTATGGACTCAGTAGCTATGATATCAGTCCATATTCTTATAACAATCATTTATATTACGATCATCGTGATGAAGAGATTGTGGAGTATTTAGAACATTTGAATAGCGTCAATTATGATCGGATCCATCAATATATTTTGAAAGGAGAAGTTGGTTCGCTGATGCTGAAGCAAATTCTTCGCACCGGACGCTGTTTTTGGGAGTCTCAGAAAACGGCTCCGTTATCATACGCTGAGCCCCGTACTATAGAGCTTGAGTGGACTGAAGACGATGGATATTGCATGCCTCGGCTCTTCACCGAACCTGCCTTTCAACACCTGTTTCATGTGAATGATGTGTTTTATGTTGATAAGAAAAATGCACAAATGGGGACAGCAAAGCATGCTCATTTAACGAACAATCAACTGTTCGCGATGCTTTCTGTACCGCCTGTTCCGGTGAAAAAGGCAAAGGCGTTCAGTAAAAAACTACTGACTGAAATGCCTGAAGTTGATTTTCCGCTTCCCGAAAAACTAGAAGTTGAAGTCAAAGATATTGAAGGGGTAGCCCCGATATTTTGTTTGACCATTCAGGCAATGGATCAAGAAGAAGTTTACCCTGATTGGGTGCATGCACCATCACAAAAAGTGACACTGGTGCGTTTACATTTTGATTATGCAGGGCAAAGCGTCAAGCCTCATCTGCTAACAAGTTTAGACAAAACATTGCGAATTCAGCTCAAAGATAATGTTCGCTATCGCATCCAACGTGAGCTACCTAAAGAGCAAGAAGCGCTAAGCCGAATGCAGGCAGAGGGATTGAAGCCTGTTGAGTCGAGGAATCCGAACCTTGGGATAACCGACTATGTGTTGTCTGGCCAACAAGATAATAGCGAGCAAAATATTCTTCGCTGGGCGACCTTTTTCGAAGAAACCGTGGCACAGTTGCAAGCAGAAGGCTGGCAGGTGAAATTTGCAGAAGACTTCACCTTTTCACTGGATACCATTGATGATTGGCATGCTGAAATCGAAGAGAGTGAGGATAATCAATGGTTTGAAATGAATCTTGGTTTTGAGTTGAATGGCCAACGCATGAACTTACTGCCTATGCTTGTGCAACTACTGAAAGAAAACCCTGATAAGCAAGCCTTACATGAAAACCTGAAAAACAAGCCCCATCAACTTTTCAAAATTGATGATGCGCAGTGGGTCAAAATTCCAACGACACGTATCTTACAAATACTGGATACCATTATCGAGCTCTATGATACGGATACCTTAAGCGATGGTTCATTGAAATATAGCAAGTATGCCGCTCTACATCTGAATGAACTGCTCAATGATCCCAGTATGCGTTGGAAGGGGGCTGATGAGTTACGGGTTCTGAATAATAAACTACGAGACTTTGACGGCATTCAGCCAGCTGAATTACCAAAAGGTCTACACGCTGAGTTACGGGATTATCAAAAACTAGGGTTGGACTGGCTACAATTCCTTCGACAGTATCAGTTTAATGGCGTGCTTGCGGATGATATGGGCCTTGGTAAAACCTTACAGATCTTAAGTAATCTATTATTAGAAAAAGAACAAGGACGTGCTGAGCATCCGAATTTGGTGATTGCACCAACGAGTTTGATGAGTAACTGGAAAAATGAAGCCAAACGGTTTACGCCAGCACTCAAGGTGCTTGTGCTACAAGGCGCGAAGCGTAAAGAGCATGTTGAGAAAATCCCTGACTATGATGTAGTGCTGACGACCTACCCCTTAATGATTCGTGATAAAGACATTTACAAGGAGCAAAATTTCCATTACCTCGTTCTGGACGAGGCGCAAGCCATCAAAAACGCGAAATCCAAAACAACGCAAATCATTTATGAGCTAAAAGCGCAACATCGTGTATGCGTTACAGGGACTCCGATGGAAAATCATTTGGGGGAGATTTGGTCGATGTACCATTTTCTCATGCCAGGATATCTTGGAGCGCATGACCGTTTTACCCGTCTGTTCCGAACTCCCATTGAAAAAAATGGTGATCATGATCGCGGGAAGCAACTACAAACCCGTATACGCCCGTTTTTATTGCGACGAACCAAGGAATTAGTGGCAACCGAGCTGCCCGACAAAACAGAAATAGTGCGTACTGTCTCTATAACTGGCAAGCAACGCGACCTGTACGAAACGGTACGGGTCGCGATGGATAAAAAGGTTCGTGATGCAGTCAGTGAAAAAGGTTTCGCACGTAGCCAAATCATGATTCTGGATGCCCTGCTGAAACTCCGGCAAGTCTGTTGCGACCCGCAACTCGTCAAACTCGATAAAGCCCGTAAAGTCAAAAGCTCAGCCAAAATGGAGCTGCTCATGACGCTCGTTTCTGAAATGGTGAGTGAAGGTCGCAAGATTCTCATTTTTTCGCAATTTACCAGTATGCTTTCCATCATCGAAAAAGCCTTAAAGAAAGAAAAAATAAGCACCACTAAATTGACAGGCCAAACCCGTAAGCGAGAAGAGGCAATCGCGGCATTTCAGGAGGGTGATGCCCGTGTATTTTTAATCAGCCTCAAAGCAGGAGGCGTGGGGTTAAACCTTACCGCAGCGGATACTGTGATTCATTATGACCCCTGGTGGAATCCTGCCGTTGAAAAACAGGCAACTGATCGGGCATATCGCATTGGTCAAGATAAGCCGGTGTTTGTCTACAAACTGCTTACTGAAGAAACGGTTGAAGAAAAAATATTGCAAATGCAGGAGCGCAAGCAAGCATTGGCCGAAGGGCTTTATGGTGAGAAACAAGCGGATAAAAGTTCGCTGGATCAGAGTGATTTGTTGGAGCTATTAAAGCCGTTGGATGAGTAGTGAGCGAATAAACCAGAGGCTCAAAGGCTCCAATCCTC
>CACVAY010000039.1 GCA_902727985.1 uncultured Thiotrichaceae bacterium
TTCCATGAAGCGTTCGCGTTTTGCGTCTGGTAATTCAGGAAGCGTTGCACGAATTTCTTCAATCCAGCTTTCTTCAATAACAACAGGCAGCAGATCAGGGCAGGGGAAGTAGCGATAATCATTGGCTTCTTCTTTCGATCGCATCGATCTCGTTTCATCTTTGTCTGGATCAAACAAGCGTGTTTCTTGCACGACGGTGCCGCCTGATTCAATCAGATCAATCTGACGTTCGACTTCAAAGTTGATGGCGCGCTCAAGGAAGCGGAAAGAATTCAGGTTTTTGACTTCTGCGCGTGTGCCAAGTTCATCACCATACTTTCGAACCGAAACATTCGCATCGCAACGAAATGAGCCTTCAGCCATGTTGCCATCGCAGATTTCTAGATATTGCACCAGTTCATGAATCTTTTTCATGTAAGAAACGGCTTCTTTAGCGTTGCTTACATCAGGTTCAGAAACTATTTCTAATAGCGGAGTGCCTGCACGATTTAAATCAATGCCTGTTAGCCCGTGGAAGTCTTCATGCAAAGATTTACCTGCATCTTGTTCCAGATGCGCGCGAGTGATGCCGATGCGCTTCGTTGAGCCATCTTCTAACTCGATATCCAAAAAGCCTGTTTCAACGATGGGTTTGTCGAATTGGCTGATTTGGTAGCCCTGCGGCAAATCAGGATAGAAGTAGTTCTTTCGTGCAAAAATAGAGTCGCGAGATACAGGTGCTTTAATGGCAAGGCCAAACTTGGCAGCCATGCGTACAGCTTCTTTATTCAACACGGGCAAAACACCAGGTAGTGCCAAATCAACGGCACAGGCTTGTGTGTTTGGTTCTGCACCATAAGCGGTTGATGCGCCAGAAAAGATTTTTGTCTTGGTAGCGAGTTGCGCGTGAATTTCAAGACCAATAACGGTTTCCCAAGTCATGATAACGTCCTCGGCTATGCCTGATACGCTGCTGGCATTTGAAGGTGCCAGTCAGTGTTTTGTTGATATTGATGAGCAACATTTAAGATTTTTGCTTCATCGAAGTAGTTGCCAATGATCTGTAAGCCAGCAGGCAGTTTATCGGCCATGCCAACTGGCACCGATATGCCTGGCAAGCCCGCAAGATTGACCGCAATGGTGTAAATATCGGAGAGATACATGGTTACTGGATCATCTGTTTTCTCGCCAATCTTGAAGGCGGTAGTCGGTGCAGTAGGCCCCATAATGACATCAACTTGTTCGAATGCTTTGGTGAAGTCTTCTGAGATTAGGCGACGAATTTTTTGTGCTTGTAAGTAATACGCATCATAGTAGCCTGCAGAAAGTGCGTAAGTGCCAACCATAATGCGGCGTAGAACTTCTTCACCGAAGGCTTCACCGCGTGAGCGCATGTACATGTCGGTAAGGTCTTTTGGATCTTCACAGCGATAGCCATAACGCACGCCATCATAACGCGATAAGTTTGAAGAGCATTCCGCTGGGGCGATAACGTAATAAGCGGGAATAGAAAGGTGGCTATTTGGTAAGCTGATTTCAATAACTTCAGCGCCTAGCTTTTTGTATTCAGCAATTGCTTCATCGATAAGTTTCTCGATGTTCCCATCAATCCCATTGCTAAAGTATTCTTTTGGTAGACCAATCTTCAAACCTTGCAAGGAGTCATTCAGGTTTGCCGCATAGTTAGGCACGGGCTTGTCGATACAGGTTGAATCTTTCTCATCAAAGCCAGCCATTGGCTCAAGCAACATCGCGCAATCTTCAGCGCTGCGTCCGAATACGCCAGCCTGATCGAGGCTTGATGCATAAGAGACGATGCCAAAGCGAGATACGCGTCCGTAAGTGGGTTTTATACCCGTGATGCCGCACATGGAGGCTGGTTGGCGAATCGAGCCACCTGTATCTGTGCCTGTAGCAACTGGAGCTAAGCGTGCAGCAACACAAGCTGCACTTCCGCCTGATGAACCACCAGGTACGCGATCAGTATCCCATGGGTTTTTTACTGCGCCGTAAAAACTGTTTTCATTCGATGACCCCATAGCAAACTCGTCCATGTTGAGTTTGCCCAGCATGGGCATGCCTGCTGCATTTAAATTGCTTACCACTGTGGCATCATAAGGGGCGGTAAAATTATCGAGCATTTTTGAGCCGCAAGAGGTACGTACACCATTCGTGCAGAAAATATCTTTCTGCGCGAGTGGGATGCCCGTTAATGCTCCAGCACTCCCGTTGGCAATGGATGCATCGGCAACTTTAGCTGCCTCTAAGGCAAGATCCGGTGTTTGTGTAATGAAGCTGTTGAGGTCGTTGTCGTATTTTTTGATACGCTCAATAAAGTGTTGAGTAAGCTCAACACTTGAAATGTCTTTAGATTGTAATGCTGCAGATAATTCAGCAATGGATTTGTTATGCATGATTGATGTCTTTTATGAGTGAGTATCACTCGATCACTTTAGGAACGAGAAAAAGTCCTGCTTCTGTAGCAGGTGCATTTTCCATGAAATGCTCACGTTGGTTTTCTTCTGTAATTGTGTCAGCACGAAGGCGTTGGCTCATATCTTGAGGGTGAGCCATGGGCGCTATAGCGCTGGTGTCGACATTGTTCATTTGTTCGACCAAATCGAGAATGCCTGATAAATTATCGGCGTAGGTATGCATTCTATCTTCTTCGATAGATAGACGTGCTAAATAAGCAATATTTTTTATTTCATCAGTGGTCAATGACATGGATATTTCCCTGAAAAATTAAGCGCACAAACTTACCACAGGACACCTTTTCAAGAAACAATGCAAGAGAATTCTTTGTGCTTTCTATGAAAAAAGGCTACTAACAGTGATTTATGAGGATATTTTGTTGTAAAAAGTGGATAATTTTAGGCCATTGGTCGTATATCAATGGGTCCTTGCGTTTGTCACTTGCCGAATGCGGCATTGATTGGTACATTAGCTCCGATATTTTTCACAAGAAATTGCCAGGCAATTCTTAAGAGTTTTCTCAATATCGCTGGGCTGCTCTCATCTCTGGTAACAAACGGAATTCCTTAACATGTTCAAATCCATATCGGGTATGTTTTCCAACGATATTTCTATCGATTTGGGAACTGCAAATACGCTTATTTATATGCGTGGTAAAGGCATCGTGCTTAACGAGCCATCAGTTGTCGCTATTCGTCATGATCGCGGCACAGGTACCAACAAACAAGTTGAAGCGGTAGGTACTGCAGCGAAAGCAATGTTGGGTCGTACGCCTGACAATATTACTGCTATTCGCCCGATGAAAGATGGTGTAATCGCTGACTTTACCTATACTGAAAAAATGCTCCAGCATTTTATTCGTAAGGTGGACTCTGGACGGATTTTCAGACCTAGCCCTCGTGTTGTCATTTGTGTGCCATGTGGTGCAACACAGGTTGAGCGTCGCGCGATTAAAGACTCAGCGATGAGTGCTGGTGCAAGAAAAGTATTTTTAATTGAAGAACCCATGGCTGCTGCGATTGGTGCTGATATACCTATTGATGAAGCGACGGGTTCAATGGTGTTGGATATCGGTGGTGGTACTTCAGAAGTTGCTATTATGTCATTGCGCGGTATTGTTTATTCGTCATCGGTACGTATCGGTGGTGATAAGATGGACGAGGCGATTATCAGTTATGTACGTCGTAACTACGGTATGTTGATCGGTGAATCAACAGCGGAGCGTATCAAATGGGAAATCGGCACAGCCTACCCAGGTAAAGACCTGATGGAAATCGAAGTAAAAGGTCGTAATCTTTCAGAAGGTGTTCCACGTGGTTTTTCACTAACAAGTAATGAAATTCTTGAAGCACTGCAAGAGCCGTTATTCGGTATTGTTAGTGCAGTTAAAATGGCGCTTGAGCAAACGCCACCTGAATTAGGGGCTGATGTTGCTGACCGAGGTATCGTGTTAACAGGAGGTGGTGCTTTAATTCGTGATCTAGACCGTCTCCTCATGGAAGAAACGGGTATCCCGGTTATTGTCGCTGATGACCCGTTAACCTGTGTTGCTCGTGGTGGTGGTCGTATCTTGGAAATGCTTGATGATGGTGGTCTGGAATTTTTAGCGGCGGATTAGTTAGGTCATTTTTTACGTCAAATCACTTTTTAAATAGACAAAATAATGCAATCTAGTGAAGCGATTAAGTACCATACCTACAAATTTTTAATTGTGGTATTTGTCTCGATTTTACTGTTAATAGCAGATCATCGAGTTGATCTAACGCATTTGCGTACCGCATTATCTATTGTCATTTACCCTATTCAGTATGTGGTCGATGTCCCTGCTCGTGTTACCCACGCGGTGGGCGGGTATTTCCAATCACACAGCAGGTTACTTAAGGAAAATAAAGAGCTGAACCGGATCGTGATGGTTTATTCAGCAAAAGACCAGAGCTACCGCTCCATTTTTGCTGAAAATGCGCGTTTACGTGACACTTTGGCAATGGGGGTCAAGTCAGAAAGACTCTTTATGATTTCGCACGTCTTGAGCCTGCAAGCAGAGCGTTTCCGAAGAGCCAGTACGTTAAATCAAGGTACCAATGCGGGGGTTTTCGATGGTCAGGTAGCGCTCTCTGGTAGTGGTATTTATGGGCAAGTGATTGAGACAACACCACAAACATCCGTTATTCTCCAATTGGCAGATCCTAAGCATACAATCCCGGTAAGAAATTCACGAACCGGCGCAACAGCATTAGCCGTTGGAACGGGGGATGTCAATACAGTCAGGTTAACGAGTATTGATGATGTGGAGCATGTTGAGATTGGTGATTTATATCTTAGCTCCGGACTTGGGCAAGTATTTCCAAGTGATTACCCTGTCGCGCGTGTTCAGCAAAAACGCTATAACCCATCAGATTCGATGACGATTGTCACTGCAAATACAGTGACTAATTACGGTAAGGTTCGTGAGGTGCTGCTCACTTGGCGGTCACAGGCTAATGTTTCATCAAAGACGACAGAAGCGGAACAATAGGCATGGAAAATCTGAGTCTAAAATTTTCAGGGGCAATATTGCTTTCATTGCTTGGAGCGTTTGTCTTAACGTTGGCGCCTGTTAATGGTGTTTTTGGGCTGTGGCGCCCTGAATGGCTGGTGTTGGTGATAATTCATTGGGCTATCTATTTTCCCGACCGTATTAGCTATGTTTTAGTGGGTTTTTTGGGGCTCATGCTAGATGCTGCCTGGCAATTGTCCTTGGGGCAACATTCTTTATCTTTTGTAGTTTTGCTCTATGTTGTTATTCGCTTGAGTGAGCGACTTTCACCTAATTCTTTGCTTCAGCATTTATTTATGGTGTTGGTGGCAACAAGCGTTTATATGCTGACGAATTTGTGGGTGCTAACAGCAACAGATAATAACCCGGCTAACTGGGGGTATTGGTACCCAGTGTTTACTAGTTTGCTTATTTGGCCATTTGTTACCGGATTGCTCAAAAGAATGCATATGGAGAATCAAGGACGTTAGGGTTTTCTATGTTGTAGAAAAGCAAATTTTAGGGTTGACCCTAGTTTTTCATTTCTGTATTATAGGAGACCTCCTAGCGTAAGGGCGGATTCTGTTAATCAGTTTTCGCCTTTTTTTTCGTCTGAAATAATGACTAATAATTCTTAGAAGTTAATCTATATCGGGTGAGCTGCATTTTAAGGGGCGTTTCTGTGGCGCCACGGAACATTAGAATTCATGATTGAAAAACCAACAATTCACATTATCGATGATGACTCAGCAATTTGTGCTTCTTTGGAGGCTTTATTCTCATCCATTGGGCTTGGTAGCAAGTCCTATCATACAGGTGAGATATTCTTAGAAGGTTATACTATTCATAGAGTCGGCTGTGTTTTATTGGATGTTAGAATGCCGGGGATGAGTGGCTTACAGGTGCAGCGTGAAATTAATGTCGTTAAGTATGCAATGCCAGTGATTATGATGACGGGGCATGCTGATGTTCAGATGGCTGTTGAATCGATGAAAATGGGTGCCTTGAATTTCATTGAAAAGCCGTTTAATGAACAGTCCATGATTGACTTGGTTCAAGAGGGGCTTTCAATGGATCAGCAGGGGCGTGAAAAACGTTTGGAGTACAGCGCTTTCAGTGCGCGGATTGCTAATCTGACAGACCGTGAACGACAAGTACTTTCATTGGTCATTAAAGAGTTCTCGAACAAGAGTATTGCTGAACAGTTAGGTGTGAGTATCAAGACTGTTGAATATCACCGTTCGCACATGATGGAAAAAATGCATGCTAAAAAAATCGTGCATTTGCTTGAAATGTTAAGGGAGTATGAATTTTCTTTTGGTTAGTGTCACCTTTCAAAGTGTTGCTTGCATAAATAAGTATGATGGCGTCTGACCTCACTTTACTCCAGCAACGATTCTCTTTAACTTTCCCTTTTTATAATCAACCTAACACGGCTTTTTGAGCTGTCTGCATCTGTGTTCCTAATTCAGGTGAAATTCCCTTTGAGGGTTGTTATTATCGCGGTTTGATCTAATTCATCGATTTGAGGTAAAGACATGGGATTTCTTTCTGGTAAACGCGCACTAATTGTTGGTATTGCGAGCAACCGATCTATTGCTTATGGGATTGCGAAAGCAATGCATCGTGAAGGTGCTGAGCTTGCTTTTACCTATCAGAATGAGAAACTCAAATCACGTGTTGAGAAGATCGCTGAAGAGTGTGGCTCATCTATTATTATGCCTTGTGATGTTTCAACAGATGAAAACATCGAAGCAACCTTTAATGAATTAAAAGAATCCTGGGATACCTTGGATTGCCTGGTTCATGCGGTTGCTTTTGCACCAAAAGAGCAGCTGAAGGGCAGTATCGTTGATAACACGACCAAAGAAGGCTCAATGATTGCTCATGATATCAGTGCCTATAGTTTGTTAGCTATGGCACGTTATGCGCGTCCTATGTTGACAGATACTGCTTCTATTATGACCTTAAGTTACTTGGGAGCGGTATCTTCTATCCCAAATTACAACGTTATGGGTATGGCCAAGGCGAGTCTGGAAGCTGCGGTACGTTTGATGGCTGCGGATCTAGGGCCTGATGGTATCCGCGTTAATGGTATTTCAGCTGGCCCCATTCGTACGCTTGCGGCGGCGGGTATCGGAGACTTCCGTAAGATGTTGGATCATGTTGCAGACAATGCACCGCTACGTCGTAATGTGACGATTGAGGAGGTGGGTAACGCAGCGGCATTCCTATGTTCTGATTTGGCAAGCGGTATTACAGGTGAAATCACTTATGTAGACTCTGGATATAGTACTATCGGTATGAGTGGCTACGGTAGCGACTAATTTCATTGCTTCTATGAAATGATGCGCCTAATAATAGCGCATCATTCCACTATTAAAGGGATTCATGGAGGAGCTGTTGCTTAAAGGGCTTCTGTTAAACGGACTCATGCCGCCCCTCATAGGTGAGCCACTAAACGACGATCCCATAGGATTCATTCCAGCGTTCATAGGGTTCATTCCCATGCCCATTGGGCTCATACTTCCCATAGGATTCATTCCATTGCCCATTGGGCTCATACTTCCCATAGGATTCATTCCATTGCCCATTGGGCTCATACTTCCCATAGGATTCATTCCATTGCCCATTGGGCTCATACCTCCCATCGGGTTCATTCCCATGCCCATAGGGCTCATGCCTCCCATAGGATTCATTCCATTGCCCATAGGGTTCATGCCTCCCATAGGATTCATTCCATTGCCCATAGGGTTCATGCCTCCCATAGGATTCACCCCCATGCCCATTGGGTTCATATTGTTACCCATCATTGGGAGGCTGTTGTTTCCGCGAAAATTTGTGAAGCGTCCCTGATTACCCCACATTGAAAATTGATTCTGATAAGGATTAAATGAACGGTTCTGCTGATAGGGGTTGCGCGTATTCATGAAAGCTTGTTGTTGCGAATAATAGGGGTTGGCTTGTTGATAGGGAGAGCCGTAAGGTGTTGAAGGCATTCGTGAGTAGTTGCTCTTATAAGGTGATTGGTAGCCTTGCATACCTGCATATGGAGGAAGATAAGAGGCACCATAAACGTCATTACAATCTTCTCCAAGCATTTCCTGCATCCAATACATAGGCGTCCATTCGGGCCAATCTGTACAGCCGAAACGATTGTTACCAAATGCGTTTGCTATAGTCGTAGTCGATAGCAAAAGTGTCCCAATGAGTAATGCTGCTTTCATATTAGCTCTCCCAGAAGCCTGAAATGGCGGCTACACCCTGTGCGCCGTGTTGTTTTGCGGTCGTTATCTCATCATTACCTAGCCCGCCAAGGGCATAAACAGGCGTATTAACGTTAGAGACCAGCGTCTGAAAATCCTTCCATCCCATCGGTTTGTTATCTGGATGAGATTGGGTTTTTAAGACGGGTGATAAGAATGCAAACTCGACTCCTATTTCCTCAGCTCGCTTAAGTTCTTTTACATTATGACAAGATGCTGAGGTGATAATAGCAGATAACCCACCTGCTCGTGGAAGGTCTTGCATCAATTGATGACTGGTAAGATGATTACCGTGCTCTCCAGCAACAAAAGCAGGTGGGCTATTTAGTGTAACTATAGCTCCATATTGGCCGGCTTGCTCGATAACTTTTTCAGCCATGTCGATATAGCTCGTTGCATCAGCGTTTTTTGCACGAAAGCAAATGAGTTTAATACCGTTTTGCAGAGTCTTATCCAGCTTGCTTAGGAAGTCTGGTGTTTCACTAAAATCTGGTGTAATTAAACAGCGGGAAGGTTGTTTGATGGCTTTGAGGATTGGGACATTTGCAGCGGGAAAGGTGTAAGCATCAATGTTTGAACGAGTCGCCCATTCGGTGAACTGGCCTTCCTTGCCATGGGCATTTCCAGAGAATTGATGAACTTCCCAAACATCCAGCAAGATATGTTTGTCTGGATAGTCATAACGTATCTGTATGAGAGGTGTGTAATGAGTTGCTTGAATGCCAATCTCCTCAAACAGTTCACGTTTTAGTGCCTGTTCTGCAGATTCTCCAGTTTCAACCTTTCCACCAGGAAACTCCCATTTTCCCCCTTGATGTTTGTCGCTCGGGCGTTTTGCCAGAAAGATTTTGTGTTGAGTTTGATCATAAATGACGGCAGCTACTACGTGGATTCGCTTCTGCACTTCAGCTTAGCTCCTGTATTCAGCATTGATACGCACATATTCATGTGATAAATCAGATGTCCACACTTTGGTATTCGCAGAGCCACGTGCAAGATTAATACGGATAGTAATTTCTTCTTTTGCCATTTCCAGCTGGCCTAGTGCTTCCGTGTAGTTTGCAGCAGGTTCGCCAGATTCTAATAATTGCGTTTTACCTAGCCACAAACTGATCTTGTTTACATCCAAATCAACAATATCTGTTTTACCCACAGCCATGAGTAAACGCCCCCAGTTCGGGTCGCTGGCAAACAAAGCTGTTTTAACGAGAGGAGAGTGTGCGACAGAATAAGCAATCGTTTTGGCTTCTGCTTCATCTTTAGCTTCTGTAACGTCAATTGTCACAAACTTGGTAGCACCTTCGCCGTCTCTAATGATTGCCTGAGCTAAATGCAGACAGACTTCATTGATTGCCTGTTGAAATTCAGCAATATTGCTATCAGTAATCATAGCGCCTGATTGCCCTGTCGCCATTAGAATAAGAGAGTCATTAGTCGACGTGTCGCTATCTACGGTAATTGCGTTAAACGACATATCAGTGGCTTGTTCAATAACATTCTGAAGCAGCTTACTTTCTACTTTTGCATCAGTAGCAACATAGGCGAGCATGGTGGCCATATTCGGGTTGATCATCCCGGAGCCTTTCGATATTCCAGTAATGGTGATGGTTTGTCCACCAATATTCATCTGTTTGCTGATACCTTTTGCAATCGTATCTGTAGTAATGATCGTCTCGGCTGCATCGTTCCAGTTGTCAGCTGACAGACTTGTAGCTGCTTGAGGAATCGCAGCTTCGAATTTATCCATTGGCAATTGCTCACCAATAACGCCGGTAGAAAAGGGTAGAACCTGGTTGGCTTCACAAGCGGTTTGCTCGGCGACCATCTGACAGCAAAGACGGGCATTATCCATGCCTTGGCTACCTGTTCCTGCATTGGCATTGCCAGCATTAATCAATAAATAGCGACTGCCTGTTTCTTGTAAATGCGCTTTGCAAAGCGTTACAGGAGCAGCACAGAAGGCGTTTTTGGTGAAGACGCCTGCGACGGTACTTCCTTCTGCAAGTCCAATTAGCACTAGATCACGACGGTCTTTATAAATACCCGCAGCGAGACAAGCAAGATATGTTCCAGGGACTGGCAGTAATTTATCGGGGGGAGCTAAGTTGACAGGCATGGCTAATTGCAACATTGACAAAAAGACATCTTAACTAAGAAAGCTCTATGGATAAATATTTTTTGCCAATCAAAGTAAAGAGGGGGGGCTTAGTTTGGTCGATTTCCTTGGGGAACCTCTGATCAAGTCCAAACAATATTAGAACCGAGGCTTTAGCCTCGCCTAACGTATTGAAAATAAAATACGAAGGGCGGGACTGAAGTCTCGATTCCAAAAAAATAGACTTAATCAGAGCTTCCTTAAGTAGTATTAGATGCTGTGTGCTATTTCTAAATGCCCTGAAAAGCAGTCGATGAGATATTCTTTTGTTTCCTGGTTTTGTGTCCAGAAAAAAACATAATCTTGAGTGCCTGTGATTTCGTCGGATGCTTTTACGCAAATCATGTAAATGCTGGGTGTTACGGCTTGAAAATATTCGATTAAATCTAAACCATAATGTCGATAATGCCCATGAAAATCTTCTTTAGGATACCCCCAGTCTTCGGTGGTTTGACGCATGATAGGGTTTGGCACTGTCATCTGCAAAAAACCGTTAGGTTTAAGGATACGCATGAGTTCAGCGAAAGCAGTTTTATCGTCAGCAACATGTTCTAGTATTTGGTTGCATATGACAATGTCATAATGGGCATCTTTGCGGTCTATGTTTTGGATGTCAATACTGTTTTTATATCCATAAGTAGAAATTTCCAATTCTCGAAACCATGTTTTATCTACGCTGGGGTCTGAACTAAATTGCAGCGCTTTTTTCTTCCTAAGGTGGTTTATGGAGATAAGGCTCCACGCGGTTCGTAGGATACGATGTCTTTCTAATGAGCCACAGGATGTGCAGGTAGGCTTTTTCCCAGATAGTGAAAGTCGACCTAAGGGGCCTTCTGTGAAGTCATTTCCATTGCAAATATTGCATGTTGATTGGGTTGTCATATATTTGTTTCTTACAAATGCACTCTGCAAAGTGTTACAGGAGCTGCACAGAAGCAATTGTTGGTGAAAACGCCTGCGACGGTGCTCCCTTCGGCAAGCTCAATGATATAGATGCTATCGAAATACTTCTAAGGCGTCAAAATGCTTGTCGGACTGTCAGCTAAGTATGATGTAGAATAGGGTTGGAAGGCTGGTGTATAAAAGACATGGACTTCGGGGTTACACCTGAAGCACGGTATGCAATACAAAGAAAGTGCATTGGCTTTGAGGAATCTATGCACACACCACGTTTCAATATAAACTGGCAGACGAAAATACATAACCTCATTTTATCATTGAAGACACCTAATGAATTCAACATTACTTAAACAAGCTTGGCAAGGTGTTGCTAATTGTAGTCAGTGCAGTATACGTAATTCAGTCTTATTTGCAGGATTGACAGAGCAGGATTTTGCACAAATACACAAACCAATCGATCAGTTTCAGATAAAAAAGGGCGCTAAGATTTATAGTATCGGAGACGATGCAAGCAGTATGTTTACGATTCGAAGTGGTTTGGTAAAGCTAGTTCAATACCTCCCCGATGGGACAAAAAAAATTGTTAGATTGTTGGGCACCGCAGATGTTATGGGATTGGAAGCTGTTTTCAATTCAAATTATAGACATGATGCTATCGCATTACATGACACTGAAATATGTCGTTATCCTGGTAATGCGGCGAAAGAACTTTCAAAAACCAATCCTACACTTCACCATGAACTCATGTATCGCTGGGAGTGTGCATTAGACGAGGCTGATAAGTGGGCAACTGAATTCTCCACAGGCTCCTCCAAACAACGGGTTTCCAGATTGTTTTTAAAGCTAGTCAAAGAGGATCATCCTGCGAATACTTGTACGCTTTTTAGTCGTGATGATCTTGGTGCCATTTTAGGGCTGACCACTGAAACGGCTAGTCGAGCGATTGCAGATTTTAAACGCCAAGGGGTCATTGTCGAATTATCTGCTAATACCTTTACTTGTGATATCGTAAAGCTTAAACAGCTAGCCTTTGAATAAAAAATACCTCACTACCATCTTCAACATCTCTACCTGGATGATGCTAGCCATGTGTCTGATCATCCTTCGCTACAGACGTCTAATGTGATGTGTGGCTAATAAAATCAGCGTCAACAATATTAATGCCCCCGCTTGATGACTGGAAGCCAAAGCGACGGGCACGTGAAGTAGTAGTGTCGAAATACCTAAAGAGACCTGCACGAGTAGCATGGCAAGCATAAGATGTAACACAACTTTTAGTTGAGCTGGAGGCTTCCTGCGCATAGCTTTGATATAAAAAATAATAACAGCTAGAAATAAAAGGGTGGCTAGAACACGGTGATCAAATTGTACCGTAGTGATATTTTCAAAGAAATTTAACCATACTGGTTGAATCGTGAAAAGCCCGTCGGGAATCCATTTTCCGTCCATTAGCGGAAATGTGTTATACGTGTGGCCTGCTTTAAGCCCTGCTACAAAACCACCCGACAAGAGTACGATAAAAGTGAAAATGCCTAGAAAGGAAGCGTATCGTTTCAGTCCTCCCGCATTAAAGGTTTTGGTGGATGGCGTTTTTTGTTCGTAAAACAAATCCAGAGCTATCCACAAGATATAAGCATAGACAAATACGGCTAGGCCAAGATGTGCAACCAGGCGATATTGACTCACATGCGGGTTATCCACTAAACCACTTTTTACCATGTACCAACCGAGTAAACCTTGTAAGCCACCCAAGATAAACATGGCAATCAACTTGGGCTTTAACGATGATTTCACCCATCCTTTGATAAAGAAAAAGACCATTGGGAAGAAGAAGAGAATACCGATAAATCGTCCTAAAAGACGATGCGAATATTCAAACCAGAATATGAATTGGAAGCCACTCAGGGTCATATCAGGGTTCTTGATTTTATATTCCGGATATTGCTGATACAGCTGAAAAGCCTCAAGCCATTCAGCGTGAGTCATCGGTGGAATGACCCCCATGATGGGAGCCCACTCCACCATGGATAAGCCAGAGCCAGTCAGGCGAGTTGCACCACCAAGCACCACCATAAAATAAATAGTGGCGCAGCAAATAAACAGCCAGATGGCAATGATTCGATTGTTGTTTGACGATGTCATGGTCTGTTAACGTCCTTTATTGGGTAAGGATTTTTTTGTAATCTAAGCTGCTTGATGGGTTCAAGCGTGCTGTTTCAGTGTCATACCACAGCCTCAATGCTTTTTGTTCACGATACAAGTCCAGCATAGATCTGACGGTTTTGGTTTTAAATATGAGAGGGGAGACAAATTGCCATTGATTGTCATAATAAAAAAACCAATGGGGAATGAGGTTTATCTCGCCAGCTTGATTGCTTTCAATAATGGATATTCCCCATCGGCCGGCTTGTTTGCTGGACAGCATGCGCAGCGTGAGTTTTTTCTGGCTTATTTGTTCATGATCTTGGCTGAACTGTTGATAGAGTTTTTGTTTATACCGCCAGTGCAAGGGGATAAAGAAAAGTTTATCCACCTGTTTTAGATCCCCTGTTTGTAATGCATCAAGGTAGGCTGATGAGGCAAGTTCTACATTGGGCGGTGTTACTTCCGGTCGTGAACAGCCTGCTAATAACAAGCTAGCGATTAGAAAAAGTAATATCAGGAAATGAGGACTGATGCGGGGCATGGAAAATTGAGTCTGCATCCTTAGTCCTTAACCAGAAAAGAAACATCTTTTTCACGGGTATTATCAAAGATGAGAGTGACGGGGATCTGGTCGCCCGGCTTAATGTCTCGATTGATTCCCATAAACATAATGTGATAACTGCCGTGTTGAAACCTGACTGCGCTGTTTGCAGGAATAACCAAGTTTCCGGCATGTTCCATTTTATGCGTGCCATTTTCATTGATGCTTTGATGAATCATGACATGGTTAAACCCCTCAGCTTTTGCCTGAAGTAGTGTCACAGGCGCATCCGTATTGTTCTCAATCAGCATGTATCCTGCTAAGGCTTGTGCATTCGGTGCAGGGGTTCTTATCCAAGGCTCATGAATATCAAGCGTCGATGAACCAGAATTGCATGCTGGGAGGAGAAATATAAGCAATAGCGCAAACGTATTGCGAAAATAATTATTGTCAATAAACACGTTTAATTTTTCTCTGTTTGTATGGCGATTTGATAAGCTTTTGCCATGTCTTTGGCCGAATGTGGCGGTGTAAATAACCCTGTTACCTGAGCCTTGGGGTTGCTCAGAATGATGGCAGTAGAATGTGTCACCAGATAGTTTTCCTTATCAACTTTTCCAGTAGCATCTATTGTTTGTTCTTTCTTCCATGAAATGCCAAGAGGCATAGTCAATGCTTGCAGGTCCGTTTTCTTGCCCGTCATACCAATAAAATCCGCATCGAAATGTTTAACGTATGCTTCCATGCGTTCAGGGGTATCTCGATCGGGGTCAATAGAAACAAAAACAACTTGCGGCAATGCTTCAGGCGGAAGCTCTTTGCGTAATGCGTCCATCATTTGATGCAAGTTGCTGAGTTCTACAGGACAAACATCAGGACAAAACGTATAGCCAAAAAGGAACATATGCCATTTATCGGTTAATGCAGTTGTGGATATTTCCCCTTTAACAGCCTGTTCAAGAGTGACGTGAGGCAATGGTTTTCTATCGGGTAGCTCTATATAAGTATTAGGATTGACTGCTTGATCTGCGTTATCCGATGGAATGATTTGACTCGCAAGCGTCAATAACGCTATCAGTAGTAGTACGATGAAAATGATTTTGGTTGTTAATGTGTTTTTAGGTTTATGCGCATTCGTTCCAGAATGACTTTTCTGTGTTTTATTTGTCATAAACATTTCCCTTGTTGGTCGCTTATTGTCTCAGAGTTCACTGTTTCTGAGTCTCAGCGAATTAGAAATAACAATAAAAGAGCTGAGTGACATCCCTATTGCTGCGCCCCATGGTGGAATCCACCCCATCACTGCGAAAGGGACGGCCAAAAAATTATAGGCGGCTGCCCAGCTCAAGTTCTGAATAATAATGCGGCGCGTTTTTTGAGATAATGTGCGAAGCTTTGGAATGACATTAATAGGCTTACCCATAATGATAAAGTCGCTATTAATCTGAGCAAGATCTGTTGCACTGGTAAATGAAATAGAGACATCTGCAGCCGCCAATGTTGGCGCATCATTAATGCCATCACCGACCATCACTATATGATGGCCTTGTGCTTGTTGTTGCTGTATCCAAGCGAGTTTATCTTGGGGCTGCATATGCCCATAGTATTCTGTGATACCGAGTTTTTTAGCGACTTTGGAAACGCTATCGGGGTGATCGCCACTCAGAATGGCAATGTTTCTGACTCCCTGTGCTTTCAGCGCTTCTATCATTGATTGTCCGCCTGCTCTTAATGGGTCATGGAGTATAAAGACACCTTGTAGTTGCTGGTTCCTAGAGAGGCCTATCACAATCCCCGTTTCTTGGCGGGCTTGATGGATCAGGTCTTTTAGCGGTGGTTTCAATGAAGACTCATCGGTACAGAAAGATAACTTGCCAATCTGCCATGGTTGTCCATCAATCTCGCCAGCGATACCCGAGCCTGGGTGGTTTTTTAGCTCGTCTACCAAAAATGCTGGTTCGTTACCGTTTTTGAATGCATGAGCAATAGGATGTTCTGATAACCATTCCAGGGAGGAGGCTATTTGCTGTAGTTGGGCTTCGTTAAATTCCGAGTCATTGTAAACAAGGGTTTTTGTTAGTGTAGGTTGTCCCTCTGTTAAGGTTCCTGTTTTATCAAACACTACTGTGTCACTCTGTGACAAGCCCTCAATCATTGACATTTTGATGGGTAAGACGCCCATTTTGGCAAATAAGCCTGAACTTAGGGCAAGTGCTACCGGGGTTGCCAAGGCTAATGCACAGGGACAGGTGACGATTAATACTGAAACAGTAATCGGTAAGGCCATTTCTGGATCGTTAACGAGCCAATATATGGCTGTCAGTGAGGCGATGATTAGAATCGCCAGAACGAACCACTTGGCAACTATTTCAGCCATCAGGCTGTAGTGGGTTTTAGATTCAAGGCCCCTTTCCAGCAGGGCATGAATATCGGTTAAGGTCGATTCCATGTAGGTGCGTGTGACTTCCATGACGACGGGTTGTTCAATATTACAACTTCCACTCACCAAGTTAGCGCCACTGGAGTAGGTAACGGGCATCATTTCCCCCGTTAGCAGTGATTCATCAAAACTACTGTTTCCTTCTACCAAACAGCCATCTACTGGTACGGTTTCACCAGGGTTGATAAGTACGTGATCCCCTAGTGCTAATTCTGTAATTAATACGGTTTCTAAATCGTTTTTCTGCCCTTTGCTTGTTAAGCGCTGGCTGGTTTTTGGGATTACTTTGAGTAAGCGGTCTAGTGATGTAGCAGCTAGAAGGCGCCCTTTAAATTCATAATAACGTGCTGCCAGCATAAAGAAGATAAACATGGCAATGGAATCATAATAAACATCATGAGCTTGTTGCACGGTTGCGGCGACACTGCCGATATAGGCTGTGGTTAAACCAATGACAATGGGTAGATCCATTCCCAAGTGGCGATTTTTTAAGTCTCTCCATGCAGAAACATAAAATTCAGAACCTGAGTAAACCAGCATAATGGAAACAAGAATAAAGTCTGTCCAGCGTCCTAGGATTTCCCACAATGCCAGGTTTCCCTGTGCATCTACACCGCCCATCCAGTAACCCGCAGTGGCACGCGCCATCACTTCCATGCCCAGGAGTCCTGAAAAGAGCAGGCGTGTAAATCCTTTACGTTTTTGTTCCTCTATCAGCTTTTCACGTTGGGTTGGGTCAAAGGGGTGCGCTTTATAGCCGACGGAGGCAATGGCTTGGAGAATATCAGATAGTTGTATGCGTTGTGGATCCCAACACACTCTTGCCTGATGGCTGGTATAGTCCATATTGACGCTTAGGACACCCTCTGTACTTCTTAACTGTTGTTCATTAAGCCAGACGCAAGCCGCACAACGAATATCATCCAGGATTAAAAAGGCTTCTTTGACGCCATCACTTTGTTGGCGTACGAAGGTTTTTTGTACGTCCGGATTATCATAAACCAGTAACTCATCAAGAAAGTCGGGGAGGGCGGCAGGTTTAGCATTATCATCCAGCGCTTCCCGATAACGGTAATAATCCTCATTTCCCGTTTCGACAATCGTTTTAGCGACCGCTAGGCAACCAAAACAGCAAAAATGTCGGTCTGACCCAAGAACGGGCGTGGTCAGTTTGCTGTTTTTGGGGTTTTCAAGGCCGCAGTGGTAGCAGGAATCGTTAGGTTTCTTGGTAATGTGGAGGTTCTCTACTGGCTAATTTCCATTTTCAGCGAAATATTGAGCCATGGCATTAATTTCCTCATCCGTTAAGACTTTAGCGATATGCCGCATACGTGCATAAATATCATTATGGCGAGTGCCATCCTTGTACTCTTGCATGGTCTTACGGAAATATTCTGCGCGTTGACCTTCTAGTGCAGGAGTATCTCTTTCGACGCCCTTAGCCCCTTTCTCATGACACAAAAGGCAAGGTGGTAACATACGTTTGCCATCCCCTTCTGTCAGTAAAGGGAGTATGCTTTCTACCTCTTCTTTGGTCGCCAATTTGGCTGCTGAAGGAGGAGGTAAAGGAAGGCTCTCATAATAAACTGCGATATCTGCCATTTGTTGTTCGGTCATGGTTTTTGCTAATCGAACCATCAAGGTCGCTGTCTCAGTACCCACCCGCTTTTCGTCTCGATAATCAATAAGCATCTTATAGGTATAATTCGCTTTTTGACCAGCCATGTTAGGCCAGTTCTTTGCGGTGGCGATACCTTCTTTACCATGACAGGCACTGCACATCATTTCTGTATTGATTTGCTTGCCGCGTTCCGGATCCCCATTTTTGACAAAAAGAATTTGTGGCACATCCCAGGCAATGTTGGAAGACGGGCCAGAGTGCTTATTCGCATTATTCTCACTGGCGAACACGCTTCCTGCTACCAGTCCAGATAATGCTAAGCCAAGGAGTGTTTTCGTGAATATGTTCTTCATATTAATACCCCCACGCTGGTGATTCTGGCGTACCGATAAACCAAAACTGCAAAACAGGATAACCATAACTTGCCACTAAATAAATCAACATGGCCCAATTCCAGAAGGACAAACTGTTAAGTAGGTGAGGGACTTGTAAAGGGGGGTGAATAGCTTCTGAATAACTGACCACCCGTTCAGAGTCACTGACCATTGGCTGACGCGATGTCATAAACAAGATGTAGACGAAAAGTAAACCTGATACGAGCAGTGTTAAGGCACCAAAATTCATAATCAGCATGGAGAAATCCCATGATCTCACGAGTTCTTCGGATTGTTGATAGGCTTGGAGCGTATCGACACGTCTCGGTTGTCCGATAATGCCCAGGTAATGCCACGGTATTGTCGTAATCCACATACCAACAAACCAAAGCCATAACTGAGTAATGACCAGCTTATTGGAGAATAACTGATGCCCTGTGATTTTAGGCCACAGCCAATAAGCTGCCGCGAAGTACATAATAATGGTTGTGCCACCATAAATCAGATGGAAGTGTCCTGGTACCCACTGCGTGTTATGCACTAAGGCATTTAAGGAATACGAGGCATTGATGACGCCACCCCAGCCACCCACGGTTAACATCAATAATGAAAAGACAGATGCAAGAACAACCGGGTTTTGATAATCCAGTGTTTTAAGCCAGCCAAAAAGTCCCTTGCCCCCTCGTAAACGCCCTGCTATTTCAAGCGTGGCGATAATCGTAAAGCCGGTAATGAGAGTGGGTACGGCGACCATAAAGGTTCCGAACATGTGCAATAGTTTCCAGCCCGCTGCTACGATTGGATCCATATACAAATGGTGCATGCCGATTGGTACTGAGAAGATAAATAGCATGACAAAGGCTACACGGGCAATTTCATCGCTGAATAGTTTTCCGCCAGCCTCTTTAGGCAAAATGGCGTACATCACTAAATAACAGGGAAATAACCAGAAATAAACAATGGCGTGTAAGGTTTCAGAGAACAGAACTCGTGAAAGCCCTGGATCCAAGCTATCTGCCCATCCCATAGAGACAGGAATGAGTTGGAATAACACCTCCGAAGCAACGCCTATAGAAGTCCAGAGCCACAGCATGGCATTTAACACCGTACCATACATGACCAGAGGAACTGGTTTGCCCGGATTTGCCCTCTTCCATGTGACGGTTGAAACAACCATATCAATACACCAGAACCAGGATCCAACCACCAATAAGGCGGCACCTATGTAGAAACTCGGGTGAGCGATTTCAGGTGGGTAAAAGGTATAAAGAACAGAGGCGTGTCCAGTTAGCAAAGGGATGGCAGCAAGTACTACACCAATTGCCGCTATCCAGAAGCCTGCCCAGGCAAAAGTAGGAGACCACAGCTTTTGTTTCAGGCTATGTACGGCCGTATGATAGCCGAACCCCATAATAAAAAAGGTACTCAACACATACGCCATCAAAACCCCGTGGGTAGATGTTGAGGCATAGTAGACGGCAGCATTTTCAATAGCGGGAACCATGCCGCTGCGCTCAAGTACCTGATAAGCACCCATTGGCAAGGCTAATGCAAAGGCAGCAAAAGCAATAAAAAAATTCCAGAATGCCAGTTTGTTGGTCGTGTTCGTTGACTCTTCGGATAACGCAATATCGCGAGACGAAAGTGTGGATTCTGTCATTAGTTCGCCCTCGCGATTAGTTTAAATTCATCTTTTGGAACTATTTTTATCATGCCGTACATATAGGCATGGGCTAGCCCACAATACTCTTGACAGATCACAGGAAAGTCTCCCAGTTGAGTAAAACTGGATGTGACTTCAGCGATATACCCAGGGACGATCATGGTGTTCATATTACTAAATGGAATTAATACACCGTGAAGTACATCAAATGAGGCCATTCTGAATTTTACGGGGGTATCAACAGGAACTTCGACATGTTGTGGATAAAAACCATATCGGGCTGCTACTATCGTGACAACGATGGTGCCATCAGGGTCTTGTCGAACACCTAGTTTGTCTTCAGCAAACTCACCCCCTCCTATACCGGAATCAAGATGTAAACGCGCAGAATCAATAACTTCTACATTACTCGGGGGATGAACGTCTTTTACTGCTGCAAAATACAGGATAATTAACCATGCTAGAAGAACCATGGCTGCGCTCATGATTATCCATTTTTTCTCAAGCGGATCTATATGAATTGCCATAGTTTTCTCTCTTTATTTGACTGGGCCACGGGCGACGAAAAGCTCGAACCAAAAGTAGAGAAAACCCAGGGTGAACAATACCCCATAAATGAACATGATCACCCATGTGCCTTTGGGTGAACTTTCAAGAATTTTTTTCTGTTCTTCTTCAGGCAGTTCTTTCATATTATTTCCTGTATGACTAAAAAGTTGGCAGGGTGTAAAACCACTATGTATCGAGGTGTATTCTGTAGTTATTTAATGTGAATACTTGAGGTGTCTAGTGACACATATCGCTAATATGCTAGATTTGAGATTTATGCTCAATGACAATTGTCAATCAATGCCATTGACAATTGTCATTGAAGGCTCGTATTTGTGGGTGCTATCTTAAAATGTCATGATGTATGTCAGAAGTCTGGTATTTACTGTCCTGTCTATGAATAGCAGCAAAATACTTAAGTCGTTTCTTATATTATGAAATGCTAAATATTTTTTATTTCAGTACATTATGAGCCTAATTTACATTTTATTTTCTTGTTTCCTATGAATAGTTAGCGGGATTGACTGGGCGATAGTTGTTACGTTTATTTTCGTTTTTATGTCACGCAAAGGATTAACTAATGAAGAAGTTTTTGCTTTCTTTTTTACTTATCATAAGTAGTTTGGTTTTTTTTAATGTTCAAGCTTCTGATGACATTATTGGGGGGTTAACACTTGAAGAGAATTTCCAGCTTGCAAAAAAGTTTCCAATGCCTTCTCCATGGCTGTTAGCTGCCCAATGTTCGGCCTGTCATGGTACGTTGGGTGCTGAATATAACGAAATTATTCCACCGCTTGCAGGAATGAATAAAGAAGAATTTATTGAAAGAATGCAGGAATACAAAACGGGCGAAGCCAATGATTTTATTGTAATGGGTATTATCACTCAACCCATCACTGATGAGGAAATTATTGCAATGGCAGAGTTCTTTGCTGAACAAAAGCCCGTGCCTTGGAGTAAAGAGAAAGGGCATAAAGATGTCGTTGTTCCTGAGTGGGCGAAAATGGAAGTGAATAAACATGATAAAGGAGTTGAGTAATTGATATGAATAACCAGAATCATAATAAAAAAGATGGTCTTTCTCGACGTCAAATGCTCAAGCTACTGGGAGCAAGTGCGCTTACATATGGCCTGCTGGGTGCATCAACGAAGGCTTTTTCTAACACTGCACCGCATATCGTTATTGTGGGTGGTGGGATAGGGGGTGCAGCTGCCGCAAAGTATCTTCGATTATTGAATGCAGAGGTAAAAATCACGGTTATCGAGCCTAACTCTCAATATATTTTTTGTCCGGGAAGTAATGAAGTTATTCCTGGCTGGGTCACCTTAGAAGACCTGATGGTTACCTATACCACATTAAAAACGCGGTATAAGGTAAATGTCATACACGATAAGGCGACAACAATTGATTACGATAAAAAGCAGGTAAAACTGGAGAAAGGTGATGTGCTTAGTTACCACAAACTCATTGTGTCTCCGGGGCCTACACATGGTTATCATGCAATAGAGGGGTTCAGCAAGGAGCTTGCAGATGGCGATTTTCCTGCTGCGTACGATGCTGGCAGGCAAACCATGAATCTACGTAATCAGATTCTTGCGATGAAAAAAGGCGGTACAGTGATCATCGCTCCGCCTGAAAATGACTATCGCTGTCCACCTGCACCCTATGAGCGAGCATCATTTGTTGCTGCGATGTTAAAAGAAAACAACCCGACGGGTAAAATACTTATTCTTGACGCCAAGGATGAATTTGTTCTTTCCAATAATTACATACCTTATTGGGAGAAAACATTTGGCTATGGAACAGACAACAGCATGATTGAATGGGTACAGAAAAAAAAGGGTGGTGAAGTGGTAAAATTAGATGCCAGTAATCATGCGGTCGTCACCGCCGATGGCCAAACCCACAAAGGAGATGTTATCAACATCATACCGCCAGAGGCTGCGGGGCAGTTTGCATTGAAAAATGATCTGGCTGATGACCGTTGGTGTCCTGTTGAATTCCAGGATTTCAGCTCAACAAGACACAAAGATGTTTATGTCATTGGTGACAGTGTTGATGGTTCGCCGATGCCCAAGACGGGTTATATCGCCAGTAACCAAGCGCGTGTTGTTGTGCAGGCAATTAATGATGAGTTACACGGTAGAGAGGTGGGAACACCGTTTATTGTCAACGACTGTGTTGCGATGGCAGGGCATGATTATGGAATGGCGCTATCCACAACCTTTCGCTACGCAGGCAAAGGAGAGCGCCTAAAAGATTTGTATTATGTACAGGGGCTTGAGACAAATCCCGCGAAACAGCTTATTCGTCAGCAAGTGGCTGAGAACTGGCAGCGGACTTTCCGAAAAGATATCTTTGAATAAGGCTTGCGAAGTGTATTATTCTCAATGAAGACCCACGTAATTAATAGTGTGTACGCTGATACTCGATCTGCAGATTACATCGCAAAAGTAAAAGCGGTTTACGAGCTTGGAAAACCCAAAGTGGTCATGCTTATCATGTTTACCGCTGTTGTTGGAATGATCCTTGCACTTCCTTATCATCCCTATGATCTTCCCTGGATCAAAATATTCTGGAGCACGCTAGGGATTGGTCTTCTGTCGTCAGCTGGCGCGGTGATCAATCATATTGTTGATCGCCACGCAGATGCCAAGATGTTTCGTACCCTCAATCGGCCTTTACCTAAGGGGCGATTAAACAAAGTCACGGCTTTATTCGTTGCTTTTACTTGGACGACACTGGGGCTTATCATCCTGCTTTGGCAAGCAAATCTCTTGGTGACAATACTCACTCTTATGGCGATGATTGGTTACGCTATTATTTATACGATGTTTCTAAAGCGCACAACTCCACAAAATATTGTTTGGGGTGGAGCGGCTGGAGCTGCGCCGCCTTTATTAGGCTGGGTGGCGATGACAGGGGAACTGAGTCTTGAACCTGTGGTTTTATTTCTAATTATTTTTTTCTGGACCCCCGCACATTTTTGGCCGCTCGCTATTCAACGAGTAGAAGAATATCGAAAAGCTAAATTTCCAATGCTGCCTGTAACTCACGGTATTGCTTACACCAAAAAACAAATTGTTTTATATTCCGGACTACTCTTTGCAACAACTCTCTTACCCTTAGTGATTGGGATGAGTGGTGTGGCATATTTTATTTCAGCACTAGGCTTAAATGCTATGTTTGGGTTTTATGTCTATCGTTTATATATGAGTGCTGAAAATGATGGTGCGATGCGTTTATTTGCCTACTCAATTATCTATTTGATGTTGCTGTTTGCCTTCCTGTTAGCAGATCATTTTTTATATCTCTAGCGTTGTCCTATGAGAAGCAGGGTGCTTACTAAAGTCAATTAACCGCCTTATTTGCGAAGTCCCTTGTTAATCAGTGGGAAAGCAACGGTTTTCTTTCAGGGCTATGACCATGGCAAATGCATCTGAGAAAAACTACTTCGTGCTTAGTATCTTGCAGGAATGTCGTTGATTTTCTCATACTGATGCATGGTTTTCGTTGGTAGTATTTCTCGCTCTAGCTAAGCTTGCCGTGACATTGCTTGTATTTTTTACCTGATCCACAAGGACAGGGGTCATTGCGCCCCACTTTTTTACCTTCGCGCTGATAGGTTTGAGTGACTTTTTCACGTTCTTCCTGAGAAATGAATGGCTCTGACTCACGAGGTTCCAGGTTGAAGTCAGTATTACTAGGGTGGTTGAATTCCATTTCCTGGTCAGGGTGATCAGCGAATTGTTCTTGAGCGTCGTCGGCTTTCGCCACTTCGATTTTAAGAATAAAGCTAACCACTTCTTCTTTAATCTTATCAAGTAATGCGGTGAAGAGTTCAAAGCCTTCTTTCTTGTACTCTTGCTTAGGGTTCTTTTGCGCATAGCCACGTAAACCGACGCTTTGGCGAAGATGATCCATTGCTGCAAGGTGTTCTTTCCAATGTTGGTCGAGGAAGTGCAACATGATATTGCGTTCTAGCTGACGCATACCTTCTTCACCAACAAGTTCTTCTTTCTCTTCAAGAATAGTGGCAGCCGCAGCATGGATTTTCTGGCGTAATGGTTCTTCATGAAGGTCATCGTCAGCCTCTAACATAGCTGTTACATTCATGTCGATGTTGAATTCTTTGGCTAGCGTGGTTGTAAGTCCATCGGTATCCCACTGCTCGTCAATGCTGCCTGGCGGGATAAAGCGGCTGATGGTGTTTTCAACAACGTCAAAGACGAATGAATCGATATTGTCTTTGACATCTTCAGATTCAAGAAGGTCAACGCGCTGTTCGTAAACCACTTTACGCTGGTCGTTGGCAACGTCATCGTATTCAAGAAGGTTTTTACGAATATCGAAGTTGTGAGCTTCAACTTTACGTTGTGCATTCTCGATAGATTTACTGACAAGTCCAGCCTCAATCGCTTGGCCTTTTTCCATGCCAAGTTTCTGCATAATGCCTTTTACGCGATCGGAAGCGAAGATGCGCATTAAGCTGTCTTCTAATGACAGGAAGAAACGTGATGACCCTGGGTCACCTTGGCGGCCTGCGCGACCACGTAACTGGTTATCAATCCGGCGAGATTCATGGCGTTCTGTACCGATAATGTGTAAGCCACCTGCTGCAAGTACCTCATCATGGCGCTTTCTCCACTCTGTTTTAACTTTCTCAACAGTTGCTGGGGTTGCATTCTCTCCCAAAGCTTGTAGTTCAGCGTCAAGACTGCCGCCAAGTACAATGTCCGTACCACGGCCAGCCATATTGGTGGCGATGGTTACAGCGCCTGGAAGGCCTGCGTTTTCGATGATGTTTGCTTCACGTTCGTGTTGTTTTGCATTCAGTACTTCGTGTTTTATTTTGTTTTTCTTTAGCTCATTAGAAATAATTTCCGAAGTTTCAATGGAAGCTGTTCCTACGAGAGCGGGGCGTTTGTGTTCTTGCGAATACGCGATTTCCTTAACAATCGCGGCATATTTCTCACTTTCGGTCATGAAGACCAAGTCATTCGCGTCTTCACGCACCATCGGTGTATTTGTTGGTATAACGACGACTTCTAGCCCGTAAATTTCCTGGAACTCGAAAGCTTCAGTATCCGCAGTACCTGTCATGCCGGATAATTTGTTGTAAAGGCGGAAGTAGTTCTGGAAAGTAATGGATGCGAGTGTCTGGTTTTCAGGCTGAATTTCTACGCCTTCTTTTGCTTCAACGGCTTGATGCAAGCCTTCAGACCAGCGACGACCAGGCATGGTACGCCCTGTAAATTCGTCAACAATAACGATCTCATCGCCTTGAACGATGTAGTCCACATTTTTTTGGAAGAGGGCGTGTGCACGCAGTGCGGCGTTTAAGTGGTGCAGGATAGTGATATTCTCGGTGTCATAGAGATTGCCACCCTCTTCAAGAATTCCGGCTTCGATCAGTAAGTTTTCAGCATTTTCCATGCCATCTTCACTGAAGTGAACCTGTTTACCCTTTTCATCGACGTTGAAATCGCCAGGGCCGAATTCATCCGGCTCTGGAGTGGGTTCCTGGCGACTCAGTTTTGGGATGATTTTGTTGATAGTCGCGTAGAGTTCTGGCGAACTTTGAGTAGGACCAGAGATGATAAGTGGTGTTCTTGCTTCATCAATCAGGATAGAGTCTACTTCGTCCACAATGGCAAAGTTAAGGCCGCGTTGTACGCGCTCTTCTTGTTGGAAAGCCATATTGTCACGAAGGTAATCGAAACCAAATTCGTTATTGGTACCGTAAGTGACATCGGCCGCATAGGCTTTCTGACGTTCATCATGGTTTAATCCACCGACAATAACGCCAGTGCTTAAGCCTAAGAAGCCATAGAGACGCGACATGAACTCAGAGTCACGTGTGGCAAGATAGTCATTGACGGTAATAACATGTACGCCGTCGCCTGAAAGTGCGTTCAAATATACGGCCAAAGTAGCAACCAGTGTTTTACCCTCACCCGTCTTCATTTCAGCGATATTGCCATCATTCAGCACCATCGCTCCAACAAGCTGCACATCATAATGACGCATCTCAAGAACACGCTTACTAGCCTCGCGAACAACGGCAAAAGCTTCTGCCTGAATATCTTTTAAGGTTTTTCCATCAGCAAGTTGCTGTTTGAATTCTGCTGTTTTGGCTTGTAATTCATCGTCGCTGAGATTTTCGATGGTTGCTTCAAGGTTGGTTATTTCTTGTGCAGTTTTTAGGTATTTTTTTACCAGTCGATCATTTCTGCTACCGAATATTTTCTTTGCTACGGCTCCAAGCATGATTTTTCATTCTCTTCTGAGGCATTCCTTCTTTGAGCAATGCGAGTTAGGGAATACTACTGATATTTACTGTGTACTGAGTATTCCTTAGGTGTTTGGTATAACGGTAGAACATGTAGCCATTTGCTATAAAAGCAAGGCCAATCTCGTAAGTCTCTTTAAGGAGAATCCTTAAAGGATCAAATAGAGAATGATGATGTGTTACCAGCGTTAAATATGGGTCGATTATAGACAAGCTAACTTTTAATTACCTTAACCATTACGCAATTATGATGCAGGTGGAGTTGTTATGCTCGATTTTTCAGCAATATACTTGCGAATTACACTGGTGACGCCATTCACTGAAGTAGCATGTGGTAAAAACTCACGTATTTTGCCGTCTGTATCCAAGACAAAGATCAGTGCGGTATGGTCAATAAGGTAAGCGCTTTCACTATGTTTTTGCGTGATTTTATATGAAGCTCCATAGTTGCCACTAACACGATCTATTTCATCTTTTCCCCCCGTTAGGCCAATGATATTAGGGTGGAAATACTGGGTATAGGCTTTCAGTTTTTCTGGAGTATCACGTTTAGGATCTACGCTGATAAAGACCCCCTTTGTTTGGGCTAATTCTTCTTCTGAAAGCTGCTTAAATGCTTCGCTAATTCTTGCTAGAGAGGTTGGGCAAACATCTGGGCAATAGGTGTAGCCAAAAAAAACAAGAGCTACTTTGCCAGTGAGGTCATGCAAGCTGACATCACCATCCATGCTGTGCAGAGTGAAGTCTCCACCCATGGGTTCGCCGGAGTTCGTTGCTGGTGCTGTAGGTTTTTTTAGTAATAAATTGCTACTAATAACGCCTAGTAATAAGGTAATAAGCAGAATGGGGATGTATTTATTGTTCATGGTTTTGCAATAGAATTAGTGGTTTCTAAAGGAAAGTCAGCGACAAAATGTTGACCCTGGGCAGTTGTAAAAATCGCACGTATCTGCCATAACATGGTGCTTTGTGTGCAGATTGGCAATATTCCTTCTCCTATGAACTGTTGCGCGGCTGTTTTAGGAATAGGGAACTGCGTATTGCCCATGTCCATATTGATGCCAGTGACTTGAATCGCTAGTTTTGAAAATACATCATTTGAGGTCTTGATATCAAAACTCAGAGGAATCAGGGCGCTAATTGGCTTGGGTGTAATGTCCAGTGTTATTTCATTGCCATCTGAAAAGCGTAGGGAGCATGGGGTCGTTTGAAGATGACAGTCAGGTGTTGCGATTTGTATTTCCGCAAAACCAGCTTCTGCTTGCTGATTGAGATATTGCTTGCCGAATAACCCAACCGTAATTAGGAGTAACGCGCTAACGATGTACCAGAGATGACGTGTTTGCATTAAGAATGTGGGTTAATTTTTTTAACTTCTGCGGTAATGCTGGTTTGACTGCCGTCTTTGAATTGTAAATCAAAAGAGATCTTTTCGCCTACTTGCAGGTCTTTTTTGAGACCAATCAACATGATGTGGTAGCCACCTGGTTTTAGTTCAGCTTTACTTTGCTTGGGAATAGTGATTTCTGGAACTTCGCGCATTTTCATCATGCCATCTGCGTGCGTATGTTCGTGTAATTCAATTTTTTCACTTACATCACCTTTTGCACTAACCAAGAATCGGTCTTTGTCGCTACTGTTTTGTAAAGTCAGAAACATAGCCGTTACCGCTTGGCCTGGTGGCATAGCTCGAATGTAAGGCGCATCAACGGAAATAGCATCAGCAGATTTAGAACCTGTTTGTGCTTTGTCGTCGGAATTACATGCGCTTAATAGAGCAAGAGAAATGAGGAAAACTTTCGATAGGATATGCATATTCCACCTTCTATGAGTTAATTGCGTAATACACGGTTTTAGTGTTGAACTAGCTTCGATTCATGCTAAGCCAGCGAGGTGTAAGCCAAGCATCATAAGCGCATCAAAAGATGCTAGCTTTGTTTTTTGTCAATTTTATGATGATCTATTGCAACACTTCGACTGAGAGGAGGCTCTCTACTGTTTGAAGTGGTCGAGGTGTTGGTTTGTTGCTTAGAAGTTTTCTGTGCTGGTAAAGAGGCCTACACGTAAATCTTTTGCTGTGTAGATCTCACGACCATCAACTTCCATGGTAGCGTCTGCAATGCCCATGACTAATTTACGCGAAATAACGCGTTTCAGGTCAATACGGTAGGTGACTTTCTTAGCAGTAGGTAGAACCTGACCGGTAAATTTAACTTCGCCACAACCTAGTGCGCGTCCTTTACCTTTGTTTCCAAGCCATCCAAGATAGAAACCAACGATTTGCCACATTGCATCTAGGCCAAGACAACCCGGCATAACAGGATCCGTTGGAAAATGGCATTCGAAGAACCATAATTCTGGGTCAATATCCAGCTCAGCAATAATACTCCCTTTTTCATGAGCGCCGTCGGTATCATTGATGTGAATGATGCGATCCATCATCAGCATGTTGCCAACAGGAAGGCGGGCGTTGCCTTCTCCGAACATTTTGCCATAACCGCAATCGAGTAGTTCTTCTTTGTTAAATGAGCTTTGTCTGGACATAAAATTTATTTCTATAAAGTAAGTGTATTGAATTGGAAGTGCATGAATATACCTAAAAATACGATGAATCCAAACCAATTATTGTTCAGAAAGGCGCGTAAGCCTGCCTTATCCCCATGTTTTTGTATAAGCCAATGTTGGTAAACAAAGAATACACTACCTATTAGTAGGCTGGTGTAATAAATCCAACCGAGTTGTGTTAACCAACCCACGCTAAATAGTGTGGCCACGGTGAGTAGTTGTAAGATCGCAATGATCAAACGGTCGTGTTTGCCAAATAAAATAGCCGTTGATTTAACACCAATTTTTAAGTCGTCTACTCTGTCGGTGATGGCATAGAGAGTGTCATAGGCAATAGTCCATAATAAGGTGGCAGCGAAGAGTAACCAGCCTGCGAGCGGAGGAAGTTCTCCCGTTACGGCGGTGTATGACATGGGTACAGACCAACCAAAAGCTGCACCTAAGTGCACTTGTGGCATGGAATGGTAGCGTTTCATAAACGGATAACTAGCGGCGAGTAGGATGGCTATCGTTGATAAAGCAATGGTTTGTATGTTGAGTTGTAGCACTAATAAAAAGGCTATCAAGCTGAGTATCACGAAAATACCGAGCGCTTCTTTAGTCGATATTTTTCCTGATGTTAGAGGGCGGTCTTGTGTTCGCGCAACGTGCTTGTCAATATCACGATCGGCAAAGTCATTGATGGCACACCCAGCAGAACGCATGACCGTTACACCTGTAATAAAGAGAAACAGGATCAGTAGGCTGGGTGCTCCATTGCTAGCGATCCATAATGCCCACAAGGTTGGCCATAATAGCAGATAGATGCCAATGGGGCGGTCAAGGCGGATAAATAGTGCGTAGAGCTTGAGTTTTTCTATCATACTAGAAGTTGGTGCGGCCTAGTCCTTGGCTTTGTCAGCATCTTTGATGATAAGGCGTTCGACAGGGGTGTCATTGATGAGGTGTTGATCAATAATCTCGTCAATATCCTCCTGATCTACCCATTGGTACCAGATCCCTTCGGGATAAACCACTGCAACAGGGCCGTGTTCGCAGCGATTTAAGCAGCCAGCAGTGTTAATTCTCACCTTGCCTGAGCTAACTAAGCCTTCTTCTTTGCTGCGTTTTTTGGCATAGTCACGCATTGTTTTAGATTTGAACTGTTCGCAACAGGATGAACCATCTTCTCGCAGGTTTGTGCAGAAGAAAACATGATATTTATAATAGGACATGGCAAAGATTATGACTGACAGTGTAACGATTGACAATATTAGCCGGTTTTTTGAAATTGGAAAATATCATCATAGAGTTTTCGATATGAGTCGGCGTGTCCAGCGATTTTCCAATCAGCGTTTTAAACGTATTGAAATACAAGAAGAAATTTACCCAGTGCCATTCCAGCAACATGCGTCTTTGGGGTTACTTTTTTGGAAGCCTGAAAGTCCACAGGAACCTGTTATTTGGTTTCTTAAATTTCCTTTGGATGAGCTAGGTTTTTTGAAGTTGGAAACGCGTGATGCCTTTATTCAGCAGTTGCTAGAGCAAGTTGGTGAGAAGATAAAGTCTGATCAGGGAATGGATGCTGATGATTCTGATATGAAAGAGAGTGAATTCGCCTTTAAACCCGGTCAGGAAAAAATGGCAATATTTAATGCCTTTGCCACGGCTGAGTTACATCAACCTCCCTCAAACTTTTATACCTATGCGCAAGAATACATGCATGGTGATGTTGGTTATGATCAGTGGAATTTTATTGGCTTGCAGGGGATTGCAGATATGGTTGCACGACTGAGTGAGGATGGTAATGAGGCGGCTTTGATCCAAGCTGTTCCGAATCTGCCTGATGTGCCATTGGTCTTATTGGCACAATTGCTTGAGAATGTCGAGGTGTCTGTTCTGCTATCACAAGCTCTTTCAGAGAGGCTTCGTCAGGAATTGGAAAATCCTTTAATAGAAGAAACGAATATAGCGGTTGTTGCTGCAATTTTACGAGGCTTATCTGTTTCAGTAAATAAAAAGCTTCGGAAGCAGGTTGTGTTAGATGTACTTGCGACAGAGCATGTTCAAAGTATTGAAGTGATTGCTGCAATATCAAGTCGAGTTTGGAGGGTGTTACTAGATGCTTCTGTTATGTTGCCGTTTATGGAGGTTTTGGCAAAACACGAACAGGAGCAGTTCAATGCTGTCTTGTTGGATTTATTGCCTATACCAGAGATGCGTCAGGAAATAATGAGTGGTTTCCGCCATGCGGATCGATCGGAAAATTTATCACTTAAGATTGGTGGGTTTATGGGGATGTTTCGTTAGAATGAGGTGGGGAACCACTGACTAAACACTGCCGAATTCAGTCGAGCGACAGTGTTTAGTTTGATGCGTACTACTACTTTGTAGGAGCAACTGCTTCTTTAGCAGCGTCTACAGCACCTGTGGCTGCTTCTTTCGTTGCATCAGCAGCAGATTCAACAGCGCCACCAGCAGCATCAGCTACGTCTGAAGCAGCACCAGCTGCGGCATCAACTGCGCCAGTAGCAGCGTCTTTAGTTGCAGTAGCTGCACTTTCAACAGCACCAGCAGTTGCATCCTTAGTAGCTGTAGCAGCCTCTTTAGCGTCTTCTCCACAAGCTGTTAGTGCAAGTGATACGAAAGCTGTAGCAAGTAAAAGTTTGAAATTCATTATTATTTCTCCATAAAAAAATGTTGGTGTTCTTAATCCTTTACACCAAAAAAGCAAGGAAACTTATGAGAGGGGTTTAGAGGGTCAATAAAATCATGAGTCGTTAAAAAATAATGATTCAAAATGAATATTGGTATCCATATCTTCGAAGCGTCCTTGATATCAGTAAATACTGATGGAAGGGGATTTTAGGATAGATTTGACAGAAGTGCTAATGATATAAGTTATAAAACAGGTAAACTGTTCATTGTTTGCCCATTGCAACCAGCAAACCATTGATACTAGCTCCTTGCTCCATTTCTAGAGATCCATAGTGGATATCACCTTCTATTTGTGCTGAGCTGGCTATGGATAAACGTTTAGTTGCAAAGATATTTCCAATAATTTTTCCTGTGACGATTACGTAAGGTGCTCGTACTTCACCGGTAATCACGCCGCCTTCTTGCACCATGACTTTGCCATCGGAGTCAAGTGGTGCGAGTACGTTTCCTGTAATTCTGCCTCGAACTAAAATATCTTGAGAAAAGGAAATATCTCCCATTAATTCAACATCTTGTTCAATTATTGAGCGTTTTGTGCCAAGTGATTGGTTTGTTATATTGTCATTCATAAATCATACGGCGCTATATTATGTTTGAATTTAGTGTACGTGGAGAACGGGGTTGAAGCAATCGCAATAGCATTAACTGAGTTTATTAAAATAATATGTGTAATTATTGTGCATTATGCTACCTTTTATTCTGATATTTGGACACTTTGTAGAAGGCTCTGTATAGTTATTTTCATTGTTTCAAGTGACGTAAATCAAGTTGCTTGAAGATTCTCATGAAAAATTGTTTTATAACAGCGAGATGCTTGTTTATGACAAGGAGATGTTCCATGGAATCTGGGTTTCAACAGAATAAGAACAAATAACGACTGGTATATGATGCGTGAAAAAATGAGTGCTTTAGGGGCGTCTGATGCCATGGTTTCAGCGTCTCGGTTACATATGACCTTAGATAAGAGGTTGCGATTGAATGGACATTACGATTCATTAACGGCATGGAGAATGCTGTCTAGGCATGTTGCTCGACATCCAAATAATTTACGTACGCATGCACAACGGATTTTTTTAGCAGAAGATTCTATGTTGCAACATTGTCTCAAGGGAGCGCTTGTTGATCTTTCTCTGTCTTTGAATGGTAAGGGTGAGTATTTCAGTCGCCAGCTCCTCGAAATGGTCAAAGATTCTCTTTCTGATGAAGATTATAGATATTTCAAAAAATCTTTTAGTGACGATCCTGGTGAGCGTAAAAAGTACCAAAACTGGGTTAATGGCTCCGTAATGGCTAACGGTGCTGATGATGGTCAATTATTGGTCGAATTTACGCGTGGAGAACAGGAAGCCTTTGTATCCAAACTGGAAGAGGCTCGTTCTTGTATGGAATATGGACAGTTAGATGAGGCTATCAATATTCTGGAAACAGAAATGCTGAGTACGCCTGGTGATATAGAGATTGAAGCTGAGTTACTAAACCTTTACCAATACATGCGAGATAAAGGGCGTTTTGATAATCTATCCAATAAGCTGACAGAGAAAGGTGTTGAGTTTTCGGAGGCTTGGCATGCTACAGCAGTAGAAGCTAAAGAGTGGATCTAAATAATAACAATAAAATGATAATGTCAAATCAGCAATCACCATTAAAACTATATCTCTTGGATATTAATTCACAGAATAAGGCTATTTTGGAATTCTTCGTTGCGGGTGCGGGAAGAGAGTTCTACACGTTGGTGAATAATATCGATCACGCAGAGGTTTTCATCACAGATTTCGATTTTCCTGACGCTCGACAAAATTGGGAAGAGTTAAATCTTGGAGGTAAACCATCATTAATACTTGCGATGACCGACCCAGAAGTATCAGAGGGTGAGTGGCTGAGTAAGCCGATGACATCGGATGCATTGATCGATGCAGCCAAAAAGTATATGCCTCGTGTGAACGAGCTTCGTCAGTCAGATAAGGACGTGAATCAATCAATATCAAATAAAAATGTCACATCACAATCCGCACCACTCTCTCATCATCGTATTGGTAGTCGAGTAGCATCATCCTCTCCGCCTTTTGGTGCGTCTAGAGCTATGCCTGATGTTGCAACTAGTACTCCAGCTACTCCAGCCACTGTTTTACCTCAGGAGATGGTTGGCTTGCAGGGGCGACCACTTGTTAATGTGGATGAAGGCGGGGCAATTACTTTAGAGCGTCCGCTAGAAAAAACTGATAGTCCATCAGAGGTTTTTGAAGAAGCGAAAGAAACTGCCACGGAAGCGCTTGCTGTCGCAGATAACTCCGTATCTGAGAGTGTTTCTCTCTTGAAAGGTGACACAGGTTCTGCAGAGTTATCAAAAGCTAATGCGTTTGCATCACTCAATAAAAAAGAGATTCCAACTACATTTGAGAGTGTTGAAGGTGATCAAGAGGTGTCGCTAACAGAAGAGGAGATTCTCGATGAGCAGCGGCGTCATTCACCTGTCTATACTAGAGACAAACTTTCACCTGAACAGGCGCGAGTGCGTTGGCAAGAACTATGCGGTTCACGTGCGAGTTACATGCGCTCTGAATTGAAAGATATCAGGAATACTGGATATAACCGTGAAAGTCATTTGCAGGGAAGTTTGATAGCGGCTTTGCGTTTATCAAAACAAACACAACAAGTGGTTCAGATGAAATATGAACCTTATAAGTTTTTTGTGATTTATGAGGATAGTCTAATCGTTAGCCCTCTTGATCCGAAAGCACCTGAGTTTACCATGCTATGTTCAAATGCAGTGCGTCCAGGTCAGATTAATCTGCATATTTTAGATTCTGTGCAATCTAAAGAGATGTTAGATAGTCTTGAGAAAAATAGAGAGTTCGCATTTGAGCTTGAGTCATTTATCTGGACGACTTGTTTAGTCAGTTCGCAGGGGCGGTTGCCAACGGATTTTGAAAGTGAGAATCAGTATTTACTCAAGCATTGGCCAAATTTTACCAGAATGGAAAATTTTCCGTTTGCGATGAGAATTGCAGCTCTTTGGCATTACGAGCCAAATAGGTTGTGTGATGTGGCGGAAAAATTAGAAATCCCTCAGCGTTATATTATTGCCTTTTTTAATGCCGCTATGGGCCTGTCCTTATTTGAGCAAGACCTTGATAAGGTACAAAGTAAATTGATAGAACCACCGAAGAAAAAACGTAGTGGAATTATAGCCCGGTTATTTAGCCGTTTGGCTGGAGGGATGAGTAACACATGAGTCTGGTAAACAGAAAAATCATCTTTACAGGGCCAGTCGGCTCTGGGAAAACAACAGCGATTCAGTCAATCAGTGATATTGATATTGTATCGACCAACAAAGATGCCTCCGATATGACAACCAAACGGAAGAAAGAAACCACGGTTGCTATGGATTACGGGGTTATTACTATTGGTAAAGCGGAAAAGGTACATCTTTATGGAACTCCTGGTCAGGAGCGTTTCGACTTTATGTGGGACATCCTTACTAAAGGCGGCCTAGGTCTTATCTTGTTATTAGATAATACGCGCAAAGACCCTTTTCAGGATATGAAGTTTTATACCAACGCGTTTAAAGACTTTATTGCCGAAAAACAATTAATTGTAGGTATAACGCAAACGGACTTACGGAAGAGTCCAACCATTTACCAATATCGGGAATGGCTGGATGAATTAGGCTTGGATGCCCCAGTTTTTGAAGTTGATGCACGTTCGAGAGATGATGTGTCTTTAATGCTTCAAGGTTTATTACTTTCTCTTGATCCCGGAGTTACCGTGTGAGTGAATATTTGCTTCAGGAAGATCTATTCCTGGGGGTTACCCCTGCGGGTGCCTATTATGCTGTGCAAGACAAGTCTAGTGAGCCTGCTCGAGCGTTTCTGCAGCGTTTAATGCGTTTACCCGAAACCCCGAGTTTTAGTTTGGATGTGGCTTGTGAATTTACCGGTCATGATCAGGCCAATGCACTGGAGTTTGTGCATTGGCTACAGGATGCGGGCTTAATCTTTGGCTTGGAGCGTCAGGAAGAAGCGCTCCAGGAACGCTTGGAAGATATTTTACCGGGTTTGTTAGCACCTTTATCGGATGTGGGGAAAGTTGTCCTGTCTGAGTCACAAGGTCTTTATCTTGGAGTGGCGGGCTATCCGCATGAAGCAGCAGAGGAACTGGCTGCGATGAGTACTGAATTAACTTATGCTTATAATCGCCATAGGTCTCTATTGCATGGCAATCTGCGCTTAAAAGAAAGGGCCTGGGGCTTGATAGATGGCGTTGGAAATAGCGAAATCGGCTTTTGGCCTATGTACATAGGTGATGAAACTTTTACATTGATTATTGAAGGAATGCCGCAGCTGAATCAGCCTGTGTTGAAGCAGTTGATCTGGGCATTGTCTATTCGATATGACAGTCACCAATTTTAATTAAAAACCCTGTTCGAAGGAGAAAAGTATATGCGTTCAGAAATGTTGAACTCTATTTTGAGTGATCTGAATGGTTCTAGTGTTGATATTGAAGCATCAGCAGTACTGTCTACAGATGGTCTGATTATGGCTTCGATGCTACAAGCTGGAATGGATGAAGATCGTGTCGGTGCTATGAGTGCTGCCATGTTGTCGTTGGGGGATAGAACCGCCGAAGAGCTTCATCGCGGTACGCTAGAGCAGGTCCTCATTAAAGGCGATAATGGGTATATTTTAATGACACATGCTGGACATGAAGCAGTCGTTACTGTGCTAGCTAAACCAAATGCTCGTCTTGGGCTCATTTTTCTCGATGTGAGAAGAGCTGCAGATAATATTACCAAACTATTATAAATTTATTTCTAATTCAATGTCTTATATTAATATGGTGGTTGAATAAAAAATGTTTGGTTTACGAATTACCTTGGTAGTTTCCTAAAAATGAATAAAACACATTCCTATATTGTTTTTTTGCTTTTTAGCTTAAGTATGCTCATTAGTACGATAAGTACTGCTGATAGGTCGTATGGCCCTGTCAAAAATAATGATTACTTAAGCAAGATTGTTAATAAAAACTATCCTAATTCTGCACTCTCCCGTGATCAATTAATGATTGGTATCCTTCGAGCTAATCATGATTCATTTCGTGGAGGAAATGTGCATTTCCTCAAAGTTGGTGAAATTCTTACTTTGCCTGATGAGGATGTTGTCAGTCTGATTGATAAAGATGAGGCGAAGAAAACAGTTAAAGAACATTTAGTCTTTTTCAAAAGAGGCAGACCGGGGAAGTTTCCGGCGATTCCTTTGCCAACGATTAAAGCATCAGAATCTACAGATGCAGCCGTTAATGAAAAAGTCAATATTGACGAAGAAAATACTAAGGAAGGTGTATCCTCCAATGCAAAGTCGTATTCTGCACAAGAAAATAAGAAATCGGATGAAAGCCAACTAGAACCTGTCCAAGAATCAGTGGCTAATGCTGCAAAAGAGACTGTGGAAAGTCGGACTAAACTACAGTCTCTTGAAAGTGAAAAAACTCAGCAGGATGAAGTATTACAATCATTAGAAATGCAGATTCAGAAGCTTGAAGAGGAACTTGAATCAACTGCGTCTGATGAGAAGCAAGCTGAAGAGAATATAACTTCATCAGAAGAAGAATCTGATTCTTCAAGTTTTGTTAGTGACAATGATGCTCTGGAAGAGTCAACAATTAACGCACTAGAGAACAATTTATCTTCACAGAAAGAGAGCGAAGTTGTTGTTGTACAAGAGGTCGAAGAAGTATCTAAAACTGAAACTGTTGGATCGGCATCAAAGGATACTGCTGTAGAAGAGAAGAAGGAAGGGGAAAAAGTTGTATCTAAAGAGATAGCAGAAACACCAGAGACAAAGTCTTCTTTTATGGATTCTAATATTCCATGGTGGGTATGGATTATTCCTCTGTTTTTACTTCCTTTGTTGATCTTGGCTTTGGTTTTTAAATCGAAAAATCGGGTTTCTAGTACTGATCTTCCTCAAATTAAGGAGCCAAAGAAAAAAGCAGCTGTTAAGGATGTGCTGCATGTTGATGCTTCTGAGCCAGTCATTAAAACATCGTCCACCGTTATAGAAAGTGATGATGCCCATAAGAAGCCAGCTCCTCAGATTGTAGCTAAAGCTACTGTAGAACCAGGTTCAAAATCTGAGCAAGAGGTATCCTTAAAGATTGATATGGCGCGAGCATATTTAGATATGGACTATCATGATGCTGCAATAGAAATTCTGAATGAAATAGATGCCGAGGGTAATGCTGTTCAAGTAGAAAGAGCTAAAGAGATACGGGCTAGGATATTATAGGTTGATGTCTTCTTCTTTTAGCTATATTTCACTATGATAAGAGATTTTCCTCTACCATGTAAAATCTCTAGTGGTTATTAATATCGAATGAAAGAAGCAGTTTGGGCGATTTTACATGAAGGTTTTGATTAGAGAGGAGTAGGAATTATATATAGTAAGCTACCATCCGATCCCCTGTCATATAGTTAAATCCATCATCAAAATGTGAGACAAGGGTGCTATTCATATACTTTGAGAAGCCTTGCTGCTTAAGGTCAAAGCGTGTAATAAGATCAATCATCCATGTAGGAACCTCTCCAACATTACATTTTAGTTCCAAAATCACAGAGTCTCCCTCTGGTAGCATATTACCGACATAAATGGTTTCGTTATCATAGTGTGTCATTGTATCGTCAGGAGAAAGCGAGTA
>CACVAY010000040.1 GCA_902727985.1 uncultured Thiotrichaceae bacterium
TGTTGCTTAAGTGTTGGTTTCCAACCCTTCGATTTGAATTTCAGCATTGCCAGGAGCCACTAACTCGACTTTATTCACTTCTTCTCGAATCATTCGACCATTTACTTCTGCACCGACTTCCATTTCCAAGAGGTTGTAATGTACATCACCAGTAATTTTGGCATTAGGGTAAAGCTCAATCTTTTCTCCGATATAGACGTTACCTTCAATCGCGCCATTAACAATAAGGTTGTCAACTTTAAGTTCACCGATAATTTTTCCATTATCACTCAAGATCAAGATTGAATTACTATTCTCGCCTACGATATTTCCGTGTATTTCTCCATCAACTCTCATTACACCACTAAAGTTGATATCGCCCTGTAAGGTGGTAGATGCTCCGATTAGGGTATTCACCTCTGCCTTTTCATTACTCGAAGAAGGTTGCGGTGCTGGTTGTGATATTTTTTTGCTATTACCCTTTTTGAACATTCTCTAAACTCCTAATTGTGGCGAATCTTGCAGATGCTGATAACATTAACCTAAGAATTGGGGATATAAAACATACCGTCACAATATTTAATTAATGAATGATTCATTGATTGTACTTAAACCCCTTGATATCAATCAATTGAAATAATATAGCATGATCTTATCCAGAAAACCGCGTAAATGCACCCTTCGCATTGCTCAATTTTCACCACTTCTCGGGTATAAGTAGCACCTATCAGATTTATAAAATAGACCTTGGTAAGTGGCTGTAATGCTTCACTTAGACTGTTTCATGAGATTTATCCAGATATAGGATTTCTTCTGGGTTGTCAGTTTCTTGTTTTTGGGTATTACCCACACATCAACATTACTCACTTTAAACCCTTCAGGTAATTTGATCTTTCCTTCGAAGCTAGCATACTGTTTGAGATTAAAACGCAAATCGGGCTGGCTATCCCCGAGATGAAGATCTCGATAGGTATAGGTAACCTTTTTTTGTGACTCTGTGCCTGAAAAACGAAGCAAGTATTGACCTGTTACTTCATCTATACCACGCATTGATTTGGATAGAATCAAGGTAAACGCGTATTTTCTCGTCTTTTCGTCATTACGATTGACGGGCTTGATACCAAAATAACGAACCCGGATACCTTTTTTTTGCTCAGATGCGGAGAGGATATTTTCGTATAACAGCAATTTTTCCCTAGCAGACTTTAGGTCATCTTCACTTTTGGTAAGTTTCTGATTGAGCTGAATATTAGTGTCTTGCTGAATTTGCTTGTCGCGAGATAAAATCAGTAATTCCTTCTTCAGTGCTACCAGTTCTGTCTCAAATGATGATAATTGCTGTTGGTTTTGTTCATATCCAAGGACAGTTTTGGGATCAAGTAAGTAACCTTTGGTATAGAGGTAATAGCCACCTGCTAAAATACTTAGCAGCAAAATAAGGAACATACTCCAGCCACCAGAGCTGGAGGTGTTTTTCTTTGTTCCAGATGTCAGATCCAGAGCATCGTCAATATCTACTTTCATTATTATTTTTAGTATCTATAAATATCATTAATTAAAATTATGCGACTTTTTAGCAATGCTTATGGTAAAACGCCGGGTACGTTAATACCCAAAATCTCTTCTAAACCCAGCATCAGATTCATATTCTGCACCGCTTGACCTGCTGCACCTTTAACCAAATTATCAATAACAGACAAAACCACTACTTTGTCACTATTTGGCAAACGATGAACCGCCATCCGACACGTGTTTGAGGTTTTTACTGAACGGGTTTCTGGATGCTGCCCTGCTGGTAAAACATCGACAAACGCTTCATTTTTGTAGAAGTCTTCATAGAGGCTTTGCAAGTCATGTTCTGCTAATACCTTAGTATAAATCGTTGCATGGATACCTCTAATCATCGGCAACAAATGTGGCACGAAAGTGAAGTCTACCTCTTCACCTGAGACAAGACTCAATGTTTGTGCAATTTCTGGTTGATGACGATGTCCACCAACGTTATATGCCTTGAAACTATCACCCGCTTCGCATAATAAAGTCCCAACATTGGCTCCACGCCCTGCTCCACTTGCACCGGATTTGCAATCAGCAATAATGCCACCGAAATCTGCTATTCCATTCTTAACTAGTGGCAATAACCCCAATGTAACTGCAGTTGGATAACAACCCGGGTTTGCTACCAATAATGCATCTTTGATCTGCGCACGATTTAACTCAGGCAACCCGTATACCGCACTTTCTACTAAATCGGGACTTGCGTGCTCCATACCATACCAATGTTTCCAAATGCTCAGATCCTTAATCCGATAATCTGCGGCCAAATCAATAACCTTGATACCCTTATCAAGTAATACCTGTGTGCCTTTCATAGCGACGCCGTTTGGCGTTGCGAAAAACACCAAATCACAATCAAACAGACTCTTATCATCAGGGTTCACGAATACGTTATCAACAAAGCCGCGTAGATTGGGGAACATGGCATCAACACGCGTACCAACATTGCTGCGTGATGTCACAGCATGAACACAAATTTGTGGGTGGACTGCAAGAATTCTTAATAATTCCACACCGGTATATCCTGTTGCACCAACGATTCCAATCTTTTGCACGATAATCTTCTTTTCAATGATAAAGCGGTATAATAGCAAACAGCCCTCATGAGTGACATGTAAAAACGCACTCTCAACTCAACACTATTAAATTTCTTGGAGCACACACTATGTACTTATGGGTTAAAGCCTTGCATATTATTTTTCTGGTTACTTGGTTTGCTGGACTATTCTACCTACCACGTCTGTATGTCTATCATTCGATGCCTGAGCACAAGGGAGCTTACCAACTCTTCAAGGTGATGGAGCGTCGCTTGTTCATTATGATGACGATTGGCGGTGTTTTAACTGCCGTATTTGGCATATGGTTAATTTCACTGAATACTAGCGTGTTCGCTGGCGGTTGGTTTCATGCCAAATTGCTCTTTTTAGCATTACTGATTGCTTACCATATTTGGTGTTATCGCATTATGGTCACTTTTCGTCATGATCAAAACACGCGTTCACACAAATGGTATCGCATGTTTAATGAAGCGCCCAGTTTCTTATTAATCGTGATTGTGGTTTTAGTGGTGACAAAACCATTTTAAATGGCACCCATCGAACACAATGTTAATCCGTAGCCTGTGTTTCAGTTAGCTCGACACAGGCTACAAAAACGTAAAATTTGTTAATGCAATCTATTAGCGGGATGAGCGGGTTTTATCGAGGATGGGTTTCAACTCTTGCAAAGCACGTTTATAAACTTTTCGTTTAAAATAGACCACCTCTTTGGAAGGATGCCAATATTCAACCCAACGCCATCCATCAAACTCAGGCTTATTGAAGGCGCGCAAATCGAAACAGGAATCATCAGAAAGCAGATGCACTAGGAACCAGCGCTGCTTCTGCCCAATGCAGGTAGGTTTGGAATGGCTTCGAATCATGTGTTTGGGTAACTGGTAACGCAACCAACCATCCGTACATCCCAAAATCTGGATATGCTCAGGTTTCAAGCCAGTTTCTTCATGCAGTTCACGATACATAGCTTCTTCTGCTGTTTCACCTTGGTCAATTCCGCCTTGTGGAAACTGCCATGAATGCTGACCTTGGCGCTTTCCCCAAAAAACCTGACCTTTGCAATTGCAAACGATGATTCCAACGTTAGATCTGTAACCATCTTTGTCAATCACGCATTTACTCCAGTGTTGTCTTTTTTAGTTAGGGGGGGGCTAAAGACAGATTTTTTCATATTAACGATGATTCATCAAATTAGAATCGTTACAATTATCGGAATTTTTCAACCTGAGATAATCATGACCTTAGCCATATTCGATTTAGATAACACCTTACTAAGCGGCGACAGCGACTACAGTTGGGGGCAGTTCCTTGTCAATAAAGGCATTGTGGATAAACAGGACTATGCCGAAGCCAATGAAAAATTCTATAAGCAATATGCGTTGGGCAAACTCGATATCCATGCATTTAGTGCTTTTGCCTTTAAAGCACTTTCTGAAAACACCGATGAAACGCTTGCAGCATGGCACAATGAGTTTATGCAAGAGAGCATCTTACCCATCATGTCTACAAAAGGCATAGACTTGGTCAATGAACATCGCGAACTCGGACATACTTTATTGGTAATTACCGCTACCAATAGTTTTATCACAGCACCGATCGTTGAACACTTTGGCATTCCTCATTTATTAGCGACTGACCCGAAACGTGAAAATGGTAAATACACCTTGGAGATTGCTGGAACACCCTGCTTTCAGGAAGGAAAAGTCATACGCCTTAATGCGTGGATTGCAAAGAATAACGAGAGCATGGAAGGTAGCTATTTTTATAGTGATTCACATAATGATCTGCCGCTGTTGAAGATGGTTGATCACCCTGTTGCTGTTGATCCTGATGATACCCTTAAGATCTATGCTGAAGAAAATGAATGGCAAATTATGTCACTGCGCAACCCATAGTCATTTCCACGACTCTCTACAAAGTGCTGAATTACTTTACTGTCATATTCTCAATATCAAACTACGCATGATTCAGTTAGGGAGCCTCTGATCAAGTCCAAACAATATTGGAACCGAGGCTTTAGCCTTGCCTAACGTATTGAAAATACACTACGAAGGGCGAGACTAAAGTCCCGACTCCAAAGAAACTAGACTTGATCAGAGTTTCCTTAGGTAATACATCAGCTTATAAAATTGATATGCGGCGTCCCCGCTTTTCTTCTATGAGCTGCACCATTCCTGCATAAGGGATATGAATCTGCTGTTGACTTGCCAGAGGTGTTTTCAAAACGATACACATCATAGCCCGCATGACACCCGCATGGGATATCAATAAAATACGTTTACCTTTGTACTTCTTAAACACCTTCTCTAAACTGGTTGCGACTCGCTCACTAAATTCATAGAGCGATTCCGCACCTTTAGGACGATTATTGACAGGGTCTTTATAAAAATCGGTGTATTTTCTTCCGAACTTTTCCTTTACCTCATCAGGGGTCAAGCCTTCCCAAACACCATAACTTGCTTCACGAAAGTCGTAGACAATTTCGCAGGGCAATCGGTATTCTTTCTTTACATCTTCCGCAAAATCTAAACAGCGACTCATGGGCGAAGTAATCACCACATCCCAGATGGAATGAATACGTAAATGGGTTTCGATTTGTTCATGCATTTGTGTCCAGCCAGGTTCACTGAGCAAATGATCAGTGCCTGAACCACGGTACATTCTGCCACCAAGGGGCTCTCCATGGCGAATACAATCAATTATTGTTTTTCTATGGGGCATAAAATAAAAAAAGCCTCTTTGGGGAAGAGGCTTTTCTACCGTTTAGGGTTTATGGGGTTACAGCTTCCTTTTCGAAGCTCATACTTAGTTTATCTTTTTTGACCGTTACGCGAACTGTTCCACCACCATCACTCAATTCTCCGAAGAGAATTTCATCAGCGAGTGGACGCTTTATATTTTCTTGAATGACGCGGGTCATTGGACGTGCACCCATTAACGGATCATGGCCCTTTTCTGCCAACCAGCGTTTCGCCTTATCATCAACAATGATAGTCACTTTCTTCTCAACTAATTGAGATTCAAGCTTTATCAAGAATTTATCGACGACCGATTCGATCACATCAATATCAAGTGCATTGAACTGAATCACCGCATCAAGACGATTTCGAAATTCAGGGCTAAACGCACGTTCAACCGCTTTTCCAGAATCCAATGTATGGTCTTGAGTTGTAAAACCCATTGATGAGCGATTGATATTCTCAGCACCAGCATTACTGGTCATCACCAAAATTACATTACGAAAATCAATCTTACGTCCGTTTGAATCGGTTAATGAGCCGTTATCCATCACTTGCAATAAGATATTAAACACATCCGGGTGCGCTTTTTCGATCTCATCCAGTAATAACACAGCATGCGGATTCTTGTTGACAGCATCCGTTAACAAACCACCTTCATCAAAACCAACATAGCCAGGAGGCGCACCAATTAAGCGAGAAACGGTATGACGTTCCATGTACTCAGACATATCGAAACGTAATAACTCGATACCTAGATGCTCAGCTAACTGGTTGGTAACTTCCGTCTTACCCACACCTGTTGGGCCGGCAAACAAGAATGAACCGATAGGTTTATGATCTTCACGCAAACCAGAACGAGCCATTTTGATCGCGGTAGTCAACTGCTCAATCGCATCATCCTGACCAAACACAACACGCTTAAGATTCACATCAAGACGTTTCAAGATATCCATATCGGTACTAGAAACTGTCTTCGGTGGAATACGCGCAAGCTTCGCTACAATCGCTTCAACATCTTTAACAGAAATCGTTTTCTTACGTGAAGAAGCTGATTGTAGTTGGCGATTTGCTCCGGCCTCATCAATGACATCAATTGCCTTGTCAGGTAAATGACGGTCTGTGATGTAACGTGCTGATAATTCGGCTGCCGCTTTCAATGCAGGATTCGTATACTTCACACGATGATGACTTTCGAAGCGTGACTTTAGACCTTGCAAAATCTTGATGGTATCTTCAACACTTGGCTCAGCCACATCAATTTTCTGGAAACGACGGGCCAATGCATGGTCTTTTTCGAATACACCGTGGTATTCCTTATAGGTTGTTGAGCCAATACATTTTAACTCACCGGTTGCTAGCACAGGCTTAATGAGGTTTGATGCATCCATGGTTCCACCAGAGGTCGCACCTGCGCCAATGATGATATGAATTTCATCAATGAATAACACTGCATGTTCTTCTTTCTTAATTTGATTAAGCACCCCTTTTAGGCGCTTCTCAAAATCACCGCGATACTTGGTACCCGCAACCAAACCACCTAAATCTAAAGAATAGATAACGGCACTTGATAGCACTTCAGGTACTTGGCCATCAACAATACGTTTTGCTAAACCTTCTGCTATGGCTGTTTTACCGACACCCGCCTCACCCACCAACAATGGGTTGTTTTTTCGGCGACGACAAAGCACCTGAACAGTGCGCTCAACTTCTTCATCACGCCCGATTAGAGGATCAATTTTGCCTTCACGCGCACTCTGATTAAGATTGGTGGCAAACTTTTCAAGCGGCGACTCTTTACGCTCTTCTTCAGAGTCGGACTCTAGTGAAGCTTCTTCCTCCATATCATCACCTAGCAGGTCTTTTAATGAGGGTTCATCATCCTCATATTTTTTCACACCGTGTGAAACGAAGTTGACGAGATCTAGACGGGACATATTTTGCTTGGTTAAGTAGTAAACTGCATGTGATTCAGGCTCGCCAAAGATGGCAACCAGGATGTTTTCACCAGAGACTTCTTCTTTTCCGGAAGCCTGCACATGATAAACTGCACGCTGGATAACGCGCTGAAAGCCCAAAGTTGGCTGCGTATCACGCTCATCATCTGGCATGAGGACAGGCGTACTGTCATCAATAAAGGCATCAAGCTCAGTTTGCAAAATGTTGATATCAATCCCGCAAGCTCGTAATGCATCAGCTGCGCTAGGGTTGGTTGTCATTGAGAACAAAAGGTGTTCTACCGTGACAAACTCGTGCTGTTTGTTTCGTGCATCACGAAATAAGGTGTTTATTGAATATTCTACTTCCGAACTAAGCATCATGTACTCCTTCGTTTAGCCGCCTGCTGGCAAAAAATTAAACCCTTAGAGGACTTTCTTCTTGTTCCATGGGCATAACACTCGTTACCAAATTTTAAAAGCATTCTTTAAGGACAAGCTATTAAAGACACTTTTAATTTTCTTCCATTGTACATAGCAGTGGATGCTCATGCTCTCGGGCGAACTGATTCACCTGAGCCACTTTGGTCTCCGCTATATCACGAGTGAAAATTCCACAGACTCCTTTGCCTTTGGTATGGACATTCAGCATAACGCGAGTGGCGCCTTCCTGATCCAGTCCAAAGAACGTTTTTAGAACCTCTACGACAAACTCCATGGGGGTGAAGTCATCGTTTAAAAGTATAACTTTATAGAGTTTGGGTTCCTTGACAATGGGTCGCGATTCTTGAACCGCCAATCCATTATCACCCTGATATTCGGTATCACCTGCCATATTCAACCATTAACCTTTTGCTATTGGTAAAAGTGTCACATCAAACGAGACACTAAAGTTTTACCAACATGCCCGTTAAGAATATTTAAATGCATAAAAGGTTCAGAATTTCTTCATTCTTGCTATCTAATTGATCAATAGCGATATTCTTTCTGAGACATCTTTCACGCATGTAAATGTTTATTTTATCATCCAAAAACACATTTCTTCGAATACCGTAGTGGTGAAGTGGGATTAGCCACTTACGATGAATTTAGTGTTCTGTCTGATCCGCTTCAAAGAACATATGGGCATTTCTCCCAAGATACAACTTGCTTATACCCAGCTGCATCAAAAGTAGACAAATCATCGTTACCTGTTTAACCCTACACTATCTACTCCGTAACCCATTAATAAGGACAAAACAACTAGCTTGATGACACTGAAATCGCTATTCTTCGGACTTTAGAACTTCGGCAAAGGAAATACTGTGAAATATCATGTCTATGGCATTGGCAATGCGCTAGTGGATAAAGAATTTGAAGTAAGTGACGAGTTTTTAGCAGAACACAATATTGAAAAAGGCATGATGTCACTACTTGATGAAGAAGCGCATCATCAATTATTGGATAAACTACAAAGTAATTTCTCGCTCAAAAAACGGGCTGGTGGTGGTTCTGCTGCAAACTCCATCGTGGCGATTAGCCAATTAGGTGGTAGTACATTCTATGCGTGCAAAGTAGCCAATGACGAATTCGGCTCCTTCTATTGTGAAGACTTACATGCTGCAGGCGTGCAAACTAAACTTGATGGTATTAATGTCGATGGCCACACAGGTAAATGCATGGTTATGGTGACTCCTGATGCTGAGCGCACCATGAATACTTTTTTGGGGATTACCTCTGATTTCTCTGAAGAAGAATTGCATTTCGATGAATTAAAAAAATCTGAGTACCTGTATATTGAGGGCTACCTGGTCACTTCTGATATCTCACGCGCGGCAGCTATCCAAGCTAAGCAATTCGCAAAAGAGAATAATATTAAAACAGCCATGACCTTCTCAGACCCATCTATGGTCACGTATTTCAAAGACGGTGTTACTGAAATGCTAGGTGATGGTGTTGATATTCTTTTCTGTAATGAAGAAGAATGCATGACATTTACCGGCAAAGATACACTTGATGATGCAATTGCTGAACTTTCTCGACAGGTTAGAAAATTAGTTATCACACAAGGGAAAAATGGCGCGACTGTTATCCATGGCGAACAAAAGACGAATATTGATCCAGTAACAGCGAAAGCAATTGATACAAATGGTGCTGGCGATATGTTTGCTGGCGCATTCCTATATGGTGTTACACAGGGTTTGACGGATCAGCAAGCAGGTGATTTAGCCAGTGCAGCTGCTGCTAGGATAGTTTCTACCTTTGGTGCTCGTTTGGAATCTTCAGATTATAAAGAACTTCTAGAACAGTTCTCAGCATAAATCTTTGCCTCTTGGACTACATATGCGCACCAAGAGGCATTTTTACTTATTTCTTCAATGCATCACGAACTTTTTCGCCTATACCCACATGTTTATGTTGGCAAATTTGATCTCATGCCTTTCGAACCGGCGATACAAAACCATCTGGTTTGACCGCGAGTATAGATGACTGAGTGGTTTGCAAAATCTCTTCGGCCGTATTACCTATAAACAAACCTGGTATACCCACCCGGCCAACCGTTCCCATAACAATGATGTCTGCCTCGATTGAGCTTGCAACCCGATTAATAACGACCATGGGCTCTCCTTTAAGCATATGCACATTATCTTGCTTTACCTCATGTTCAAATCCAAACAAAAGTTTCTTGAGTCGATCCCGGTGAATCGCTTCTTCTGACTTTAACACGAGTTCTAGCTCGTCTTCAGGAATACGAAAGCGTCCCATACGAAATGTTGACTCACCATCAAGATGCCAGGCATGTGCAACATCCACTTGCGCATCTTCCCGCTGGGCAAGAGAAACTGCCAATTGCATAACCTGCTCATCACAACTGCACTCATACGAAGGCTCAAGCTCGACAGCCGCCAGCACGTGCTCGTAATACCGCTTGGCATTTGGCTTATCAATTAATACCGGACATGGACATTTTCGTAGCAGGTGAAGATCATTACCACCAAAGAGGCGCTCACCAAAATCTAATGGTGGTCTGGCGACTTTAATCAGTAAATCATATTCTCCAGATTGGACATATTTGATCACTTCAATAAATGGCTCACCGATCAGCACCTTACTGTAGAGAATGCTCTCGTGTTTTTCTAGCCCTTCAATGAGCTTCTCTAGAGCCATTTTTCGATCCTTTTTTAACATTTCTGTAAAATCGATGTTATGACTGGACTTAAGTTCTCTCGGTGTATCAACCGGTTTAATAACATCAACCAGTGTTAGGCGAGCCTCGTTTGCCTCGGCAATACTCAGCGCACGATGTAAGGAGGGTGTAGCATCATCCTTGCCATCAACAAAAAACATAATATTTTTAAAACGTTTCATGGAATCTCCTAAACAACATTGAATGATTAGCCCACACCAGCAGATAGCATAGCGATAATCAATAACGCCAGTAATATCAACCAAAGCAAGCCCTTGGAAATAAGTGAAATACCGCTGTCATCCTGTTGACTGGCCGATAAATAAAAGGGTCTTGAAAAAAACGGAGGGCGTTTTATTCTGCTTCTCAGATAAACAGGCCATGTAAAACGTAAAGGCTGTACTAGATGATAGAGGTCACCAGGTTGTGTCCATGGCGAAGGCTTAACCGTTGTTGTAAACCATCGCTTAAGTAATGCATAAATAGTAAGCGCCACAAACAGGATGATAAGACTCTTTAGGTCAAAACCTGTTTCGTAAGGCATAAACGGCCCCCACCATGCCACGGGGAGCAATAACCACCAGATCACTGTGTGATCAAATGTTTGCTGAGAGACTTGCCGAACAGGCTTGACTGTCTCGTGCTTCACTAAGTAAAGGAAATGCATCATCATCAATGCTGAGGCCAGCCCTGCCATCACAAAGAAAGCCGTGAGTCCTTTAGCCGTCGCTTCAGCTAATTCGATCTTGACAGTAGCACCGCCACTAAAGGGCACAGCAACCATGCTCAAAGACAGAAAGATAATGCCTATTAATTTCAACCTATTGAAACCCCGTTGACGATAATCTGCAAGACCAAGAAAAAGCATGGGTTTGAGTAACAAATGATGCATCGCAAACAGGGTTAACGCCGCCAGAATGAGCTCTTTTTGTGCAGGATATACCAATGCATAACCAAACAGAAAACTCACAAAGCCCATTTTAGAGACACTTGAATAAGCAAGTACTGCCTTGGCCTCACGCTGCATCATCGCCAGCACAAAGCCCCAAAACACACCAAGAGCCCCCAACCACAAGAGAACCTCACCCCATATCTGCATCCCATCTTCCGCCGCGGGCGCGAGAAAACGCATCCACCCCAATAAACCGGCTTTCATCATCGGCCCACTGAGAACAGCGACAGTAATTACGGGAGCCGCAGTGTAAGTTAATGGTAACCATGGGTGCAGCCCCGGCAATGCCAACTTTATGCCAAAACCCAATAAGATCAGGGCAACGGCAAGTCCAGGAAAGGTCTGTTCAACTAGATCAGCAAATTGTATGGATCCCACAGCATTGAATAGAATAATCATGCCAGCAAACAGTGCTAATTCGCCGACGACTGTAAAGCCAAGGTACACCCTGGCAGCACGTCGTGCATGCTGGCTGGGCTTAAGAATAAGTCCATAAGCTGTTAACCCCATCATGGCAAAGCCAAGATAGAAGCTGACCATGTCAGCAGCCAAGATCAACAAGAAATTGCCAGCCATCGCCAGCATAAACAGACAGCGATATATCTGCGGAGAAGGATGAGCGGGTTTTTCACGAATCATATAGAGAGTCGCGATTATCCAGATCAAACTACTGAACAACAGGAACATCTTTGCTGTTTGATCCAGTTGCCAATAACTGCCCAATAACAACCAAGGCAGTTCAAGACTGGCACCCACTGGTACAAGAACTGCCACCACAAAAGCAAAAACAGGAGCCAAGAGTAAAGAACAGGCATTGCGCATAAAAAGGCTAGTAATACCCAGAACCAGCGGTAACGCGGGGGTTAATGAAAGCAATACATCATTCATTGACGGTACTCCCTTGAAGCAATTAATTGCGCCCATTCAAGTGGACTAAAGGGCGCTGCGGCAAACAAACCAATGATTATGGCGATGGTTGCTGTTATGACCGGAGGCCACACCAATGTAGCTTTCATTTCCTTATGCCCTGACTTTTTATATTCCTCCAACCACTCAGCTTTAGCAGGTTTGAACCATGCACGATATAGGATAGGCAGGAAATAGGCTGCATTGAGCAAACTGCTAATTAATAACACGGGGATAACCCAGAAACCTTGTCCTGCCTCTAATGCCCCCACACCGATATACCACTTGCTCACAAACCCTGCCACAGGAGGAATACCGATCATGCCTAGAGCCGCTATGGAAAACGACAGCGTCGTAGCTGGCATGACCTTGCCAATACCATCCATCTCGCTAACGCAGTGCACATTGTATTTTTCCGCATAGTTACCCGCTGCAAAAAACAAGGTGATTTTCATCACGCCCTGATGTACTAGATGAACCACACCACCAATCGTTGCCAACGGCCCTACGATGGCAGTACCCAATGCAATATAAGAAACCTGGCTTACTGTTGAATAGGCAAGACGCCGTTTCAGGTGATCTTGCGACAATGCTTTAATCGATCCATAAATAATGGTGATAGCGGCAACGGCTCCAAGGAATGGCAGCAAATTCAACGAACTGGCAAATTCGACACCAAAGACATCATAGACCACTCGCACAATACCGAAAGCACCAGCCTTGACCACGGCAACGGCATGAAGCAGCGCGCTTACCGGAGCCGGAGCTACCATAGCTTGCGGCAACCAGCCGTGCAAAGGAACCAACGCCGCCTTCACTCCAAGACCAACGATCAACAATAGAAATATCCAACGCAATGCCCAAGGGTCAAGATGAGACATTTCAGCAAGAACACCGCCCTCAACGAAATCAAGCGGCCCAGCGATTGTGCGCAACCATACCGCACCTATCAAAAGCAGAATGCCACCAGCCATCGTATAAGCAAGATAAATGCGTGCACCACGCACGGCCTTCGGTGAACCTTTATGCGCCACTAGAGGATAAGTTGCCAGAGTTAACAACTCATAAAAAATCACGAAGGTGAAAAGATTACCTGCTAATGCCAGCCCCACAGTAGCGGTTACACACAAACTAAAAAAGCCAAAGAAGCGACTGCGATGGGGTGTACCTTCAAGGTAACCAATGGCATAAATTGTAGTTACCAGCCAAAGTATCGCTGAAAGTGAGACGAACAACACTGAAAGCGCATCTGCATGAAGTACCATTTCCATGCCAGGAGCCATTTCCCAACGTACTTCAATGGTTTTTTCATGGAAAACACCCCAGATCATTAGACCAATTAGGCCAATTTTAGTCACTGCGCCAAATAGATTTAGCGTGGTGCGCATTCGAATGCTTTCTTCCTTAAGCAGGAAAATAATCAGACCTGGAAGCAACGAGCTAAGCAAAATCCACAACGGCAATGTGCCAAATATATCCATATCAATTCCCCGCCAACGGACTAGCCAGATTGACAAAATCCCACATCCAGGCAGAACCAAACCCGAGTACAACAGTTGCAGTTAGCGCAAGAATTAGCGCGGGTATCTCTTCACTGCCTTTAGCCATGACTTTGCCAATGCTCTCATCTGGCCCAAAAGCATGTCCCAAAATGCGAAACATATAGCCCGCAGCGAGTAGCGAACCCATAGCAATAACCACAATCCACCACCATTGACCCGTTTGAACCGCACTGGAGATCAAATACCATTTACCCAGAAAGCTGCCACTGGGCGGCAGACCAATAAGCGCCACACCTGCCAGTGCAATGACAAAAATCGTTAGTGGCAAGGCACGCGCAGTACCGCCAAGTTCGGCGATACGATCATGTCCAGCCCGTTGCAACACTACACCCGAACTCAAAAACAAAGCGCTTTTGGCAAACGCATGCGTTAACGCAAGTAATAGAAAGGCAGCAAGCGCTGTATTTCTTTCTTCACCAACGGGGAAAGCCATAACCAACGGTATGAAAATAAAGAGATAGCCGAGTTGTGCCACCGTTGAATAAGCCGCCATTAACTTAAGCCGTTCCGCACGCAAAGCCTGCCAAGATCCCCATACAACAGCTAATGCACCTAGCACACCTAACATAAAAGAGGCAGTCGGCTGTAAAACAGGAGAAAAAACATCAAACCAAAGCCTGATAATCAGATATACCGAGACCTTAACGACCAAAGCCGACAAGGCCGCACTTACTGGTGCAGGCGCATTGGCATGCGCAGCAGGCAACCAGAAATGCATGGGAAACAACGCCGACTTGATCAACAAACCTGCTGTCATTAAAGCCAGTGCCAATTGCGCAGCAGGTTCTGCTTCAACGACTGTAGCCAGCATTGCAAGGTCAAGTACCCCATAGGCTGTATAGATTAGAGCGACACCCATCAGGAAAACCAGCGAGCCCAATAAACCAATCCCCAAATACCGGATAGCAGCCTGTACTGCAGCCCGATTATCACTTAACGCAGTCAAACCAACAGCTGACAAACCAAGCAACTCTAGTGTGACATAGAGATTAAACAGATCACCAGAAGCCAACAGCGCGATAAGCGCCACCACCATCATCAGCCACAATGGCCAGAACTGCGCTTTCTTGTGTGCATCCGTGAAATATGCACTCGCATAAAAACCGACCATGGTGACGACCAACATGGTCATTACGATAAATAATGCCGACATGGCATCAACTCTGAGCACAATACCCAGACCATCCTTCCAGCCACCCAGCTCATGAGTAATCGGACCAGATTGATAAACCTGGTAAACTAATGCAACACTCGCCAACAGACCCAGAATCGAACCAGCAATCGCAATTGCAGTTCCCTTTTTTGGGAAAACCAGACTGAGCAATGAAGCTAATAAAGGTATGGCAATCAGCCAGACAATGGCGTCATTAATCATCATAGCTTCGCAATCTCCTTCCGAGTGCCAGCGCCATCGCCATAGCACTCACAGCGACGACAATGCCAGTTAACACCAAGGCATGAGGAACAGGATCAGCGGGCAGAGTCAAACCGCGATAAGCAATAGCTACAAAGGTTATGAACACGCCAGCTCCGCAGACATTGAGCGATAATAGACGCAACAGCCAGTTATCATGAAGCAAGGCCCCACGCAGACCAATAACGAATACTGCCAAGCCTGCTAGCCCATAAAGTAATTCCTGCAGCATCATGATGTACCCTCCTCCGTTTTATCAATTTTGACTGCAGACTGCGTTTTTTGTTGAGGCTTCGGCATACCTCCCAGATAGGCTAGCGTCAATGCCGCCGCGATAGATAAAGTCGCCGCTGCTTCAATCAACAAAATCAACATCTTTGCCAGCTCCTTGCTGTAAGCCAGAAAATGACCATTGATAAGTAACATTACGATGCCTGTAATGGTAAACACACCTATTCCGATCACTAATAACCAGCGCATACTTGAATCATTCAGCATGCTATCGACACGGACACCAGTCATCGACATTAAGATAAAGGCAGCGGCCAGCATCGCACCGGCCTGGAATGCACCGCCAGGTGCATGCGCTCCTACCCATAACAAATAACCTGACGTTACAATCAGTATCGGAGCCAGCCACCGCACCATGGCAATCAAAATAGGCTCGCCTTTGCCAAAATCTCGTTGCTTTGTTCCCATCGCCAGCACCACCAACACCGCGGTGAAGACAACCGCCAGCTCTAGCAAGGTATCGTAAGCTCTAAAGTTGAGCAGTACGGCAGTGACGGGATGACTGACGCCACTTTCAGGCGTTGTTATCAGTACGTTTTCAGCCAACCTGACACCATCCGAACGCTCAAGCGCATGCCACAACCCCCATGCTAGTAAGACGAATAGAGCCAGAGAGGCTGCATTAATACCCCAAACATAGAAACGCGATGTCTCAGACGATAGCGATGTCTGTTCTGTGTAGTCACGCATTGCCTTAAGCAATAACGCACCAGAAATACCCGCGCCAATAATCGCCTCCGCCAGAGCTAGATCAGGTGCTTTCAAACGAGCCCATATGACGGCTAATAACAAGCCAAATGCCACAAACAGAGTCACGCCACGCTTGATCTCTTTGGTGTTACACGTCAGCCATGCCAGACCTAGCAGAATAAACAAAATCAGAATATCGAAACTCAGCAGCAACCAATCATTCATTGGGTTTTCTCCCGCGTAGAGCATGGCGAGCAATAAGGTGCGAAGACACTGAGCTTGCAGCCATTACCAGTAACCAGATCAAAAGCATTTTTAGGCTATTAATCAGATCCGACTCAAGCATGGCAACTCCGATAGCAACAAACGCCAGCCCCACATTGTCAGCCTTTGCAAGTGCATGCAGTCGAGAAAAAAGATCGGGTAAACGAAGCAAGCCAACACTACCAGCAAAAAAGAAACAGACCCCGATGAAAATACTTAATACAGCAAGGTAATCAATCATCACTGGTTTCCTTACGCGTTACCGCTACGGTTATAACAACAGCTAGCAAGGCAAGCACGAGCGCCACATCATAGAGTGCTGGTATATTGAGCAAGAATGCTAGTAGCAACAATAGTGCTGCTCCCCCTGTTCCAAGCAACAGCAAGGCAGTAAATCGGTCTTCTATATCCGGCCCCACATAGCTTCTGATCAACCCAACAGCCAGTCCGACTAGTAACAATCCCATGGCGATCAATACAGCAAAGTGAGAGAATGACGTAGTTAAGGCGTCAGCTATCATGTTCTTCTCCAAATAATGCAGCAATCTTGTGCTCCAGACGCTTCAAGCCTTCTAGCGCCCCCCCCTGGTTATCCAAAATATGAATGTGAATGTGCTGATCTTTAACATCCACACTGAGAGTTCCGGGCAAGAGACTAATACTCCCCATAAAAAAATATCGAGCAGCCGGGCTCTCTAAACGTATCGGGTAGTCGTAAAAGGTACTTGTCAAAGATAACCTAGGCGTCAGTACCTTGCGACTAACATCCCAAGCCCCCTTGACAGACTCGACAATGAAATACAGCAGAAAAAGCACCAGACCTTTTAGACGTAGATGCCCTTGCAATTTTGGAGATGCGTTATCCCGTAGCTGCCCCCAGATAGCCCAGGCAAGCAGAAGAAAAGGAAAACCCACAAGCCAAGAAGACAATTCTCCCTCACTCAGTAACACCCAGAGTCCAAGAAGAGAAATAATCACCGGTATTGATGAACGTAGTGTTCGGCTGTTGATCATGCGAAACCGCCATTTCCTTGCTTCACGCAAGTATGACGTCTAAATAACTCAGTAATTCGAGGTAATATATTTTTATGGCAGTAATGCCAATCTCTTTTGATAGACATACTGTTAATAAGTCTTATAAAAATAGTTTGATATGAGTTTGTAATTTTCATGGCTAGCAACTTGATCTCCATGTCACGATGACTAGCCCAAATATATACTATTAATGAAACTAATAATAGATGCAAATCACCACAACAAAAATCGAACTATATTTTTGATATGCTCGAATAATACGATTCATTAACATGATATATTATTCGTTTTTTCCGAATTATAAATACGAAATGATCGAATTTTATTCACATAAGGTTTTATACTAGGATCAGTAGTGCAGGCGTTATGAATAACTTATGGAGAACCAAAATGACTGGACTTAACAATCTACATGAACATCACACCCACGCTACCAACCTAAAAGAAAATCAACGCGTTCATTCGTTATCAAAAAACCATGATAGGCACATTGGCCGCCATACATATAGATTTAGCGGTGTAGCTGCAGTAGCGTCTTTAGCTTTTGCTGCATACAAGCGATACACAGAGGAACAGGCAAGAGCTTCGGCTTTCCTTCCTGATGGAAGAGATACTTTAGCTTACCGTCAATTAGGGGTAACACTTGCACGAGCCATGATCGCCGCAACTCATGCTAGCGGAGAGATGAGCTCAGAAGAGAAAGAGGAGCTTATATCTGAGACACATATATTGGATATTGACAAACAAAGCCAAGCACTCCTGATAAATGAAATCAATAATCCAGCAAACATTCAAAGTATCGTTGACAGCGCATCTAGCATAGAAGAGGCCGCTGAGATTTATACAACGTCGTTACTAGCTATTGAATTCGATAACATAAACGCCCGCAATTACCTCATCATGCTAGGTGCAAAATTGGAATTACCGATAAAGCTAATCTGGGAAATAGAACAGGAAGTCTATACACAATGGGCCTTTGATAACTTACACGTAGCTTAAATACAATGTAATCTGAACTAGACGGAGAGTATTGTAAACAACTTCAGAGAAAGGGCTAATGCTATGAAGCTTAGGACCTTTTCAAGGATCCACAATGAGATTCATGCAGCTAGAGAAAAATGCTCTATGATTGCTTCAATGCTGCAAACGACATGTTGGAAAAACAGCCCTCAAGCTATGGCCGCAATCGATGCGACCATAGCAAGAGTAAAGAAAGAATGCGAATAATTAAAAATTTCTAATCAACAACAAAACCAATATTCTTAAACTTGCCCTTTTCTTTGAACTCAATCTCACGCTTCAAACCGTCGAGTAAAGAGTTACAATCTAAAGCACCTTTCGAAAAACGATTTTGACGAACCACCGTGGCAAAATCACCCGGCGTTAATCCACGTAAAGCACGTACTTTTTGCTCTAAAGAATCATCCTCTAAATGCACACCAAAATCAGCAAGCACTTGCTTGTACAATTCCCAACCCTGCTCTGGCTTGATAAAATCAAATTTGATCTTCAAATCAAAACGACGCAATGACGCTTGATCAAGGTTATCCATCAAATTCGTCGAACAAAGGAAAACACCTTCAAAACGCTCCATTTGCGTCAACAACTCATTGACCTGAGAAATCTGCCATGACTGACTAGCACGCGAACGATCCTGTAAGAAGCTATCTGCCTCATCAAGAAGCAACACACCCTCTTCATCCATTGCCTGATCAAACATACGCGCAATTTGCTGCTCGGTAACACCCACATAAGGGTCGAGTAAATCCGAGGCTCTTTTGAGAATCAGAGGCTTATCCAGAACTTCTGAGATATGACGTGCATACTCACTCTTACCGGTTCCAGGTGGGCCATAAATACAGAAACGACCCTGCCCACATTTCTGTAAACCATCTTGCAATGACTCTAAATCAAAATCAGCATTCAACACATCAGGACGATACGACAAAGGAGACGTTGCTCCTTTTGAAAGATTTTTGTCATAGCCCATCGCATGCAATGTATTACTGATTACACGCTCAAGACTTTGCTCTCGTTCTTCACGTTCCGCCAGATCCAATTCACCAACCACTTTTGCAGCACGGGCGATCAAGCCTGGTGCGAGATCTTCATTTAGAGAGACCTTCTTCACCCAACTTTCAGATACACCCAATTTTTCAGTATGTTGCGAAATGATCTTAATACGTGTTTTACGGGGTGGCGTCTTCAACTCCATCACATAATCAAAACGACGTAAGATCGCCTCATCAATATGATGAATCACATTGGATACCCAAATCGCAGGCACTTCATTTTCTTCAAGCACCATATTGAACCACCCCTTTTTCGAATCAGTGCTCGTACGAATACCAAAACGTTCCATACTACCATCACGAATAAAGACATCTTCAATTTCATCGAACAGGATAATGGTATCTTGCTTACGCTTTAAGACCTGCTGACACAACTGATAAGCATCGACACGTCCTTGATACATGATCGCATCTTCATCACCATCAACGGTGGTCACTTCGTATAGTGTATATTTAAGGTCTCTCGCTAGAGTTCTGACTAATTCGCTCTTACCCGTTCCAGGTGGGCCATAGATGAGTACATTACTACCCACCAGTGACTTACTGGCAGCGGCATTTAAGTAACGCACCAAAATATCGTAGTCTTCCTGAATATGCGCAAAATCCTGAGGGACAAGATTAGCCTTTCGACCCGGCATGAAGAAACGCTTCAGCGACTCCATAATGTCCGCTTCTTCCTCATCAAGTAAAACATCAGATATCTCATCTAAAATACTGATTTGATATTCTAAATTAGTATGTTCGTCACGCGAAAGACGCACTAACCCCGTCTTGTTCAATAAGCCTTCACTAGATAAAGCTTGACGAACTTGCGGCACTTCCAAACCCAGAATCGTCGCTAAAACGCTCACAACACTGTGCGAAGAAATATCGCCTAGCACATCACAAATACCTTCTAAATCACGGACGCTATGCAGCAAAACACCAAACGCTAACAGGTGCTTTTCAACAGGATTCAGATCAATCAGTTCCGCGAGCTTATCAATATTTTTGTAGAGCGTTCCATCATACTTAATCTCTTTTTTAAGATACTTATCATTCTGCTTTAGCAAAATCTTGCGGAACTTCTTTTTGCTTAACTCATTATCTTCATCATATTTATCAAGCAGGTTCTCTAACCCAACCGCAGCCAACGCGCGCTCATTACCATATAGACCAAAGGAAATATCCATCAGGGTATAACCTTTTAAATCCAGCAAAATGCGTAGCGACCAAAGAATAATGATTTCTTGGTACTGTTCTGTGGGCGATGTAAAACTCTTCGACATATTTTTTAGTTTACTTTTAATAGTTGCAGTGATGTATTCGATTGCATTTGACACGAGGCCTCCTGCTTTCCAGCCGAGCAAGGTTGCAACTATAGGACATTCTTAGTGAAGTTTCACGATAAATGAGCGGTACTTACACTTATAACAGTTGCTTACCTGTTTATATAACCCTCTCTTACATCCTAAGATCAAGGAATAGATAACAATAAAAGAAACTTATAAATACTTTTTCCGTATTTAAAGCACACAAACAATTCTTATTTTTCTTGGAAAAAGAACTCCTTCCTCTAAATAATTTCAGCTAGTCACGACAGTTACAATCTCATCCAACCTTTCTACCAAATATAGCGGCAATGACAATAGCTGATAATTTACATCCTTGGTTTTGTTACCCTTCCTAATGGTCGTATTTATTTCATAATGATCAGGCAGGTTCGCATCAAAACGGATAGCTAACTTCTGTTGCTTCTCACCCATAAATTGATGCAGTGATTTCATACTTCCCGTAGCTCCAGCCTTTATTTCTATGGGAAGAATTTGCCCTTGTAATGAAATGACAAAATCAACTTCTGCATTCGCTGATCGCCCTTCCCGTAACCAATAAGTTAGTTCGCGATTGGGACTTTCGGATAAAATAGCTTGCAGATGCTGACCGATAAATTGTTCTGCGATTGCGCCCTCATTAATGAGTTTCATTTCATCTAACTGAGAGATAACTCTCCAGTTTAGCCCACTGATGGCATTCATCAGCCCTACATCTAAAAATAATAGTTTATAAACTTTTTCGTTGATATCTGCCTGTAATGGTAAACCGGAGCAATGGCTATGTATAACTTTGCTTATGACACGCGCCATTGCCAGTAATTCTAAATCTCCCTTGATTGTTGCGCTTTGATCCTGTGATGAAATATGACTGTACTTAACCTTAGTCCCGATATTTCTCGCAGCAAAATTAAATACATTGAGTATACGATTAAGGTTTCTCGAACCAGCATACTTTGGGAAATCTTCTCGATAGGTTTCAATGATTGAATTGTGAACTTCGCTCACTTCACGATAACTTCGTGTATCCGCATAGACAGCGACAGCTTCCGGCATTCCACCAATATAATAATAGGATCGCAGCAGCTCCAACAATCGCTTATGTGCTATCTCACCGATGGAATCACCATATTGATAATTCAAAATTAGTTGGCTTAATTTCTCTTCACCAGTTGCTAGCAAAAACTCAGTAAACGTCATTGGCCCCATGTGCAAATATTGCACACGTCCTACTGGCATCGAAAACTGATGATCACTTAATGTAAACTCCAGTAAAGAACCTGCACTCACTACAGGCAACTCAGACTTATCCTCATAAAAATAACGTAAGGCTGGGATAGCCTCGGGAACAGCTTGGATTTCATCGAGAAAGAGTATGGACTCTTCATTTGCACTAGACATCTGTGGCAAAAATTCGATTTGTGCCAAAATCTTTTCTGGATCTTTTGTCTTGAACACATCCGCCAATTCTGGAAACCTTTCAAGGTTAACGTTTAACAAAGACAGTACCATTTCCTCTGAGAATAGCTCTACCAGAGTTGACTTTCCAACCTGTCGCGCACCTCTAATGATTAAAGGTTTTCGGTTTTTGTTATTTAACCAACGTTTAAGGAATTGCAGTTGATGACGTTGCATTATTATCGTGGTTGTTATCTTTAAAACTTGATAATAACACAAACAATACGATTTTATGGGTGTGTTTTAATACTTTCAGTATGATTTTATGGGTGTATTTCAATACCACCAGTATGACTTCAGGCGCACTACTGACAAAAAAGCTCATGAGTGCAAGACTGTGAGTTTTTAAGTATGACTTAAGGGGTTGTAAAAATATGATTGGGAGGGGGAGGGAAAGTAATGAGCGGATACGACCCGACAGGCCCGTATCCGCAATTAAGTGGGCATTTATCTTGGAAGATCAGTGTGACCCATTAGGTATTTATCCACGGTGTGCGCACATTGACGACCTTCACGGATTGCCCAGACTACGAGCGATTGTCCACGACGCATGTCGCCAGCAGCAAAGACTTTTTCCGAAGATGTGAAATAAGCTTTATCACCTTCAGTGTCACTTTTTACATTGCCGGCCTGATCAAGTTCAAGATCCAATTCATCTAACATGCCTGTATGTTCTGGGTGCACAAACCCCATGGCTAGTGTGATGATATCTGCAGGAAGTTCGAACTCAGAACCCACAACTTCTTGCATGTTCCAACGACCATCTTCACCCTGATCCCATTCGACGTTCACACATTTGATGGCTTTGATATTACCATTGCCATCATCGACAAATGCTTTCGTTGCTGTTGAGAATAAACGCTCACAGCCTTCTTCTTGTGAAGACGATGTACGCATCTTGTTAGGCCATTCCGGCCACACCAATGCTTTATTCTCTTTTTCAGGAGGTCGAGGCATGATTTCAAGTTGAGTGACTGACTGAGCACCCAAGCGAATTGAGGTACCAATACAATCAGATCCTGTATCACCACCGCCGATAACCACAACGTGCTTATCTTTTGCAGAGATAACATGACTCTCATCATGAACCCCCTGCACCCACTTGGTATTGGCCTTTAGATAATCCATGGCATAGTAAACACCCTTCAGATCGCGACCTTCAGCAGGTAAATCACGGGGTTTTTCTGAACCACCTGTTAGCAATACAGCATCGAACTCATCAACGAGTTGCTTTGCTGGAATATCGACACCGATATTCATATTTGTTTTGAACTCTACACCTTCGGCAGCCATTTGCTCCATACGACGATCAATGATGTCCTTTTCAAGTTTGAAATCAGGAATACCGAAACGCATCAAACCACCAATACGATCTTCTTTCTCAAACAACACCACTTCGTGTCCAACACGCGCTAACTGCTGAGCCGCTGACATACCTGCCGGACCAGAACCGACAACTGCTACTTTCTTGCCCGTTTTGCTCTCTGCAATCTGCGGTGTAATCCAACCATTCTCGAAACCTTTATCAATAATCGCGCATTCAATCGATTTGATCGAAACAGGCACATCATCGATGTTCAGCGTACAAGACTCCTGACAAGGGGCAGGACAAATACGCCCTGTGATTTCAGGTAGGTTATTGGTTGAATGCAAAACATCCAACGCCTCTTTCCAATCCCCTTCGTAAACAAGATCATTCCAATCAGGAATCAGATTGTTGACAGGACAGCCTTGGTGACAGAATGGAATACCGCAGTCCATACAACGAGCACCCTGCTTCTTCAGTTGCTCTTCACCCAGAGGAATAACAAATTCCTTAAAATGATGAATGCGCTCTTCAACACCTTTGTAACCTCGGTCCACACGAGGAAATTCTTTAAATCCAGTAGGTTTTCCCATTATGCTTTCCTTTACGCTGCTGCTTGCTTTTGTTTCATGTTTTCTAATGCACGACGATAATCAATCGGCATGACTTTGATGAACTTCGGTAAGTAGGTTTCCCACTCATCGAGGATCTTCTCGGCAACCGTTGAATCGGTGTAGAAGTGATGCTTCTGAATAAGATCTCTCAAACGTTCTTCGTCCGCTTCAGTTAAATCGGCGATGTCTTCTTGAGCCTCATCAAAGTCCATGCTCTCAAGTTCTACCATTTCCATGTTGCAATGATCTTTAAAGCCACCATCTTCATCAAGCACATAAGCTATACCACCGGACATTCCCGCAGCAAAGTTACGACCTGTTTCACCGAGTACAACAACGGTTCCACCCGTCATGTATTCACAACCGTGATCACCAACACCTTCGATGATGGCTGTTGCACCAGAATTACGAACCGCAAAACGTTCACCACCGACACCGTTGAAGTAACATTCACCTGCGATAGCACCGTAAAGAACGGTATTACCTACGATGATATTGTCTTCAGCGTTACCAATTTTAGCCTCTTCCGGCGGCGCTATAATCAACTTACCGCCAGATAGACCTTTACCGACATAGTCATTACCTTCACCAGCAAGATCAATCGTGACGCCTTTCGCGACCCAGGCACCAAATGACTGTCCCGCAGTACCACGAGCGTTAACCATAATGGTGTCTTCAGGTAAGCCTGCGTGGCCATACTTCTCAGCTACGCGACCAGAAAGCATGGCACCAAATGAACGATTGAAGTTTTGAATATCAATTGAGATTTCAACTTTCTCACCGTTTTCAAGTGCAGGCTGAGCTTGTGCGATTAATTCATTATCAATGGCCTTATCTAAACCATGATCCTGAGTCTTCGTCCAGCTAACATCGTCACCTTCCGCAGATTCAGGCTTATGTAGCATCTTCGTGAAATCAAGGCCGCGAGCTTTCCAATGATCCAAGGCTTTACGCATATTCAGACGATCAGATTGTCCAACCATTTCCTGGAAGGTTCTAATGCCTAATTTAGCCATAATTTGACGTACTTCTTCAGCAACAAAGAAGAAGTAGTTCACAACATGCTCAGGCTTACCCGTGAAACGTTTACGGAGTACAGGGTCTTGTGTAGCAACACCCACAGGGCAAGTGTTCAAATGACACTTACGCATCATGATACAGCCCTCTGCAATTAATGGAGCGGTAGCAAAACCCACTTCATCCGCACCAAGCAATGCTGCGATAACCACATCACGCCCCGTACGCATACCACCATCAGCCTGCACACAAATACGATCACGTAGTTTGTTCATCACTAATGTCTGATGCGTTTCAGCGAGACCAAGCTCCCATGAAGAGCCTGCATGTTTAATCGACGTAAGTGGTGATGCACCGGTACCACCATCAAAACCAGCAATGGTTACATGATCAGCATGAGCTTTAGAAACACCTGCCGCCACCGTACCTACACCGACTTCAGAAACCAGCTTCACAGAAACCCGTGATTTTGGATTAACGCTTTTCAGATCATAGATCAACTGCGCCAAGTCTTCGATGGAGTAAATATCATGATGAGGCGGTGGAGAGATCAAACCAACACCCGGTGTTGAATGACGAACTGCGCCAATCTGCTCATTAACCTTATGACCTGGCAGCTGACCGCCCTCGCCTGGTTTTGCACCCTGCGCAACCTTGATCTGAAGATCATCTGCATTCACCAGATATTCAGTGGTTACACCGAAACGCCCAGAAGCAACCTGTTTGATTGCCGAACGCTCAGGGTTCTTCGAACCATCTGCAAGCGGGATGAAACGACGAGCTTCCTCACCACCTTCACCCGTATTCGATTTACCACCAATCTGGTTCATCGCAATCGCTAGCGTTGAATGTGCTTCGTGTGAAATACTACCAAATGACATGGCACCTGTAGCAAATCGCTTAACGATTTCTGTGGCTGATTCAACCTCATCAAGCGGAATTTCAGCATCTGCAAAGTTGAAATCCATCAATCCACGGAAGTTAAGCAACTTCTCGTTTTGTTCATTGATAAGAGCAGAATATTCAGCGTAGGTTGATGCTGAGTTACCCCGTACAGCATGCTGCAATTTAGTAATTGTGTCAGGCGTCCACGCATGATGTTCACCACGCGTACGGTAAGCATAGTCACCACCCACATCAAGATGCTTTGCATAAATCTGCTTATCACCAAAGGCATCCGAATGTAGACGTTCTGCTTCAGCTGCAACCTCAGCAAGCCCCACACCTTCAATCATCGTTGCAGTACCTTTAAAGTACTGATCGACAAATTTTGTCGAAAGACCGACCGCATCAAAAATCTGTGCACCACAGTAAGACTGATAAGTAGAAATACCCATCTTAGACAAGACTTTTTTCAAGCCTTTACCAACAGCTTTGATGTAATGCTTCAATGCGGTGTCGATATCAATATCTGGGGCGATTTCGTTAAGATTTTTTTCAATGGTCTGGAAAACTAGCCAAGGGTTGATAGCTTCAGCACCGTACCCCGCTAAGGTTGCGAAATGGTGAACCTCAAGAGCCGCACCCGTTTCGATAACCAAACCTGTTTCTGTTCTAAGGCCCTTTTCAATCAAATGCTGATGCACTGCTGAAGTCGCTAACAATGAAGGAATCGGCAAACGACTAGCCGCAACATTACGGTCTGAAAGGATCAAAATATTGTAGCGCCCTTCTACTGCCTCTTGCGCCTCTTTACAGATAGCATCAAGCGCAGCTTCCATACCAGCAGCACCTTCGGATGCTGGATAGGTCATGTCCAGATTTTTCGTTCTGAAATCACTCACGTTATCTTTGATATGTCGAATATTGTCTAAATCACGATTCGTAAGTACGGGCTGATCAGTCTCTAAACGTTTTTGTGCACCAGCATTGGTATGGCCCAACAAGTTTGGACATGGTCCAATCAAAGACACCAGTGACATAACGATTTCTTCACGAATCGGGTCAATGGGAGGATTGGTTACCTGTGCAAAGTTTTGCTTAAAGTAGTTGGAGAGATGACGGGAACGGTCAGATAAAACAGCATGAGGATTATCAGCCCCCATTGACCCAAGACCTTCCATACCTGTCTGCACCATTGGCGTAAGGATGAATTTCAAGTCTTCTTGCGTATAGCCAAAAGCTTGCTGTGCATCTAACAATGCTTCATCACCCAAAGCACCAGGAATTGCACCATCTTCACACTCCAAATCAGAAACATGAATCTGTGTCTCATCTAGCCATGTTTGATAAGGATGTTCTTTTGCAAGCTCATCTTTCAGATCTTTATCGTCAACAATACACCCTTTCTCTAAATCAATAAGAAACATTTTGCCAGGCTGTAAACGCCACTTTTTAACGATTTTCTCTTCAGGAATTTGCAAGACCCCCATTTCTGAAGCCATAACCACAAGATCGTCATCAGTGATCAAATAACGCGCGGGACGCAGACCATTCCTGTCTAATGTTGCACCAATTTGGCGACCATCAGTAAACGCAACCGCCGCTGGACCATCCCACGGTTCCATCAACGCTGCATGATACTCGTAGAATGCACGACGATCGTCATCCATAAGTTTGTTACCAGACCATGCTTCAGGAATTAGCATCATCATGGCATGCGTTAAATCGTAACCACCTGCAACAAGAAGTTCCAGGGCATTATCAAAACTGGCTGAGTCTGACTGACCTTCAGGAATCAATGGCCAAATCTTATCAAGATCATCACCCAAAATATCTGATGCCATTGAATGACGACGTGCAGCCATCCAGTTCACATTACCCCGATTGGTATTAATCTCACCATTGTGAGCAATCATACGGAATGGATGCGCCAAATCCCAAGTTGGAAAGGTATTTGTCGAGAAACGTTGATGAACAAGTGCCAAAGCAGAGATTATTCGCTCATCAGTCAAATCAAGATAGAACTGACCGACCTGATTCGATAACAGCATTCCTTTATAGACAATAGTACGTGTTGACATTGAGCTTACGTAGAAACCAGTGCCATTTTCAAGGGTCTTAGCCTGAGCCGTTACCATCTTGTGCACAACGAAAAGTTTACGCTCAAGCGCTACCTGATCAGCAGCACCTTTACCAGTACCAACAAACACTTGGCGAATCACGGGTTCAGTCGGAAGAACACTTTTACCCAAACCAGAATTATCAACAGGCACATCTCTCCAACCAAAGAGTGTCAAACCTTCGGTTTCGATCGTTTCATTGATGAGATTTACCAATACATCACGTGCAGCTTCATCTTGTGGCAAGAAGATCATGCCAACGCCATACTCACCTTCATTTGGCAATGTGAAGTCTACAACATCGCTTAAAAACGCATGTGGAATTTGCAACAATATCCCTGCGCCATCACCAGCAAGTGGGTCAGCACCAACAGCACCTCGATGCTCTAAGCGCTCAAGAATGGTAAGGCCTTGCTCAACTATAGAGTGCGACTTCTCACCCTTAATATGTGCAACAAAACCCACGCCACATGCATCGTGTTCATTTCTTGGGTCATATAACCCAGTTTTTGGAGGAAGAACGCCTTGGCTCATCAACTGTAAACCTCAATAAAATCCGTGTTGTTAAAACCTGAATCTATAGCTTCAAAGTAGATTTAGGTAGAAATCACTTAGTCATGCTGACAAAAGAATAATTGAAACTCTTCAAATCTAAAGTGAAATTCTTACGATAGTAATAAATTGTTAAGAGCTTATCTTGATACAGAACCAGACTGATAAGATAAGATTTTACCTGCAACCCAGTACCCACAAATGAATAGTTAAGATAGCCTTTTTACATTCCCCTCAATGAGGTAAAGAAGACAACATCCACTTATCAGTTAAATGTGAACTTACGCGCAACATTATAGTAGCAGGCATAGAATTGTACACTCTATACGAATTTGAGTATAGAGTGCAATGACGGCATTAAATAGCGCGCTATTGATGAAATTTATAACAACAATTTTCTCTTCGAGCGCAGATAATTAGAGCACGCTCCAGTGACTGTCTAAAATCCACAAACCGCCAAAGTAAAATCAACATTATCGCGAATTTGTATACCACGCTCGTCCAAGTTTTCTGTTGAAACAAAACGAATAGAAAACCTTTGTTTTCCAGCACTTATTTCAGGATAATACTCTGTGCTTGCGGGCAAACCAACACGCAATAACTGATGGTTTTGATTTTTCATGCCACTCAGATTCGTTTGGTAAAAACCGTCATTCGCTTTCAACTCTTCCAAAGCAGCACTGTTTCGGATGAGATCCATGACGATTAAAATCGCTTCTTCTAATTTTTGATAAGGCCCATACCACTCTTTTAAATCTTCAACAGCTATCTCTAGCGGCTGACTAATCCAATGATTAAAGATAGGTGCATCAAAACCATTTAAGCCACCCGTGATAGAAGCACGCTGTTTAATGAAATTAAATACATAATGTGATTTAAGATGTTGCCCAAGTTGACCATGATAGCCATAAAGCGCTTTGGTCTGCTCTTCCAGCTTGTCTAGTATTTCTTCATTCTTAGCATTTTGTTCCTGATCATTGTCTGTATAGCCACGAATCATTGTAGTTTGATGATCAAGAATCTTAAGAATGGCACTTTTAACATCGAGACGCGATGTCATCTCATGGATGTCCATGAGTAAAATCAGAGCAGACTGTACATTTTCCGTTGACTCATTACTGACGTAATATTTATAACGATGAAATAACAGCTCTAGTCTCATGAAAAGACGTATTCTTTCATTGAGAGGTTGTTCATAAATAATCATCTAATAGTCCCCCTCATGGAACCCCAGTATCACTTTCTTATTGTTCATGTCTATTGTCTTTAAAATTATTATGTAGTGCTTTTACTTGTTTTTCAAGCGCTTCCAATACGCCAGCGTTATGTATCACATAGGTAGCAAATTTCAAACGCTCGTCTCGAGAAACCTGTGCATTGATTATTTTTTCTGCAACAGCTTTCGATATATCATCACGCAGCATCACGCGCGCCAACTGTTGCTCATAAGGGCAATCAACCACGAGAATTTCATCAAAATACGACTGATAGTTTTTTTCAATTAACAAGGGCACATCGACAATGATATACGCCTCATCAGCCAATTTTTGTATTTGATGGCGAATTTCGAGGTTCACAGCAGGATGAATAATCTCTTCAAGTCTCGTTTTTGCAGAGGGATCATTGAAAATGATGCCTTTCAACTTTTTTCGATCAAGTTCACCATTTGGTAAAACTATATCTTCACCAAAACTCGCAAGAATACCTTGATAAGCAACCCTCCCTGGCTGCACAAGATCCTTTGCGATGATATCCGCATCGACGATAGGCACACCATACGTTTCAAATAACCTGGTAACGGTTGATTTACCAGATGCTATGCCACCGGTTAACCCAACATTTAATGCCATATGACTTTAAATAAACACGGATTCTTTAGAAAACTTTTTCGTCAAAAGATAGTAAACAGTGATACGTGATTTCATTCTAGAATCTTTCATAGTAGTACAGACGTCTTTCAATGCTACATCCATGTCATCTTCACTAATCGTTAAACCCAGCTTCTTCTTAAGGAAGTTTGTTTTAACACTAGTCAGCTCCTTCTTATCACTACATGCAACAGATGCTGAATCTCTTTTACGCATAACAATTGCATAATTCTTTGAAAGTGCAGCTACCAAAGCATCATCAGCATTACTGTCATATTTTTTAATATCAACAATCGCCTTTTCATAAATATCGCTACTCATCGTACCTCTCCTTTGATTAATTATTACTATATCTAACATGAAGCAATGAAATATCTCTAAATTTCAACCCACTGCCTCATTAAATTTGAATATACATTACTAAGATGTCTTACATCGTCTTTAAGTTCAGGGTTTGTATGCAAGCGATCACGAACATCTGATAACTCACGCAAAACTGAACGTTTTTGTGCATCACGAACCAGACTCTGCGCCCATACGACTGCCACCAAACGTGTTCCGTCTGTTATTTCATTAACACGATGCAAACTTGACGATGGATAAACCACTACATCTCCAGCATTCATTTTTACTGTCTGTTCCCCAAACTCAGTCTGAATGACAAGCTCTCCACCTGCATATTCTGAAGGTTCATTCAAAAAAACAGTTGCTGAAACGTCCGTTCGATAGTTTTGCCCCATTGGCCCCATCACAGGATCATCAACATGAGTGCCGTATTGCATACCTTTTGTATAACGTGCATAAAATGGGGTTGCCACACGCTGAGGCAATGCCGCTGTCTGGAATTCTGCATTCTCCAATAAGGTAGGCATTACCAAATGATTCAATTGCTGCATATACGGGTTTTCTGCGGCTAATTCCTGATTATTTTTAACGGCTTTCGCCTCTCTTCCAACAGAGAGCTTCCCATCAACAAAGTCCGCATTTTTCAGCAGTTTTCGTATGATATGAAGCTGCTCGAAATTGAGCACTTCTTTTATCGTTACCAACATGTAGAATACCTATAATTAATTAGCAGAAGCATATCATGATATTTAGAATTTTTGTGGATAGCCACGAACAACAAATTAATGTTCCTGACGAGATTTTAGAATCTGCAGGAGACTATTTCGATATGCTTGATAAAGATATGGATAATGGCTATCAAATGAGCCGCTCTTGGGTAGCTACCCCAGATCTTCACCAGCGTTGCCAAATTGTATCAGACCGCATTCTAACCGCGATGGAAAGTGAGAATAAACAAACGGCAACGTTAATGGCTGCTTACATTTTAAAACGTGTCCCCAAAGCCTACGGCATGCATATTAATCTTGAGGGTGATATGACTCAATTTGAATTAGAAACACGATAATACGCTTTAGTTAACCAAAAACGGGCAGGCGTCGCTCGTTGGGCAAGGCAAAATTTTCAGGATAATTGGCTCTAACAAAATACAGCCCAGACGCAGCAGCCGTTGGGCCAGCTAGATTACGATTCTGTACTCGCAATAGCTCCCCCATCCATCCAATGGACTGCCCTCCTTGCCCAACCAAGATCAAAGAACCAACAATATTTCGCACCATATGATGCAAAAACGCGTTCGCTTTAATATCAATATAAATAAAATCCTGACTGCGATGCACAGTAATCAACTCTACATTGCGCATGGCATGTTTAGCCTGACACCCAGAGGCTCGGAAACTACTAAAATTCTGTTCACCCAATAAAGCCTGTGCAGCCTCATGCATCTTCTCAGCATCAAGCTCGTGATACACCCAACCAACCTTGTTATCCAAAATAGCGGGACGTGCTCGGTGGTTAAGAATCACATAGCGATATTCACGAGACGTTGCCGAAAAACGCGCATGAAAGTCTTCATCAACAGTTTGAATCCAACGCACCGCAATATCATCAGGTAAATTGGAATTACACCCCAACATCCAACCTTTGGTTGCACGCACTGCATTCGTCTCAAAATGAATCACTTGTCCAAACGCATGCACGCCACTATCAGTACGTCCTGCACAGGTAACCTCAATTGGCTCGTTTGCCACTTTCGACAATACCGCTTCAACTTTATTCTGCACCGCTGTGGCATGACTTAAGCGTTGCCAACCACAATAGTTTGTTCCCGCATATTCAATGCAAGCTGCAAGTTTCATCATGGCTTACTTGAAAACACGATAATGAGGCTCATCAGCAATCGCCAGCATTTCAGTGTCACCACTGCTATCCCCATAGGCGTAGATCTTATCGAATTGCTCTAGATCATAACTTGCTTTAATACGATCAACTTTTGCAGGACCATGGCAATTAGCGGGATTATATTCCCACTTCATTTTTCCGGCATCTTCTGTGAATTGTGTGCAGAGCAACTTCACCTCCTGTTTTTCACACCATGGTTGTAACCAATTCTTTAGAGAAGCAGAAACAACCACAACTTCATGCCCCTGCTCCTTATGCCATTGGATTTTATCTAAGGCCGACTCTTTTACAATATTCTGAATGGATTCATTTGAATAAGAGCTTCCATAGGCATCAAAATCACGAACAGCGATATCCCCAAACATCACCCGAAACATATTGGCTTTTGCCACATCATTTTTCATCAACTTCGCTTTAAACAACAAAATGTATGGACTAGCTTGAGCGAGTTTCAATACTAAACGCGCACCAAAAGTATGACGCAAGAAACACCAAAGACTATCTCGCGTCGAAATGGTGCCATCAAAATCAAAAAATGCGATTGCTTTCATAATGATTTATTCATTTTTGTTTATTTATAGTCAGTGGCGAAAGATTACTGAATACCTGTAGAAGAATCTAGCTTTAGATCATGAAATGTGGGACTCATGTTATGAGCTTCATACTCAATAAAAAGATTGCCAGCAAAATAATAAGCCCCAACACTTTTTCCATAACCTTTGGGTTTAGTGTTGTTGCCCCCAATTTTGACCCCACAAAACCACCTAATACAACCGCTAAAGCCAAAGGCCAATACGCGAGGACATCCACTTCGTGATTTTGTAAACGTGCAAACAAACCCGCCAACGACGTGAGAAAAATAAAGATAGAGGCACAAGCCGCAGCTTCTTTGGCCGAACCTAAATTAAAAATAAGAATTAACGGGATCAGATAGACCCCCCCGCCAATCCCAACAATTCCTGCAATAAGCCCCAAAATGGAACCTAAAACAATTGAAATCAGAACTTTCTGGGTATCCGTGGGATAAAAGCGCGTCGTTAACTCTCCCCAAATATAAATTTTTGCAGCCACTATCAGCAATGATGCCAGCAGAACATACTGAAACAGCTCCTTTCCGAGTTGAAGACTTCCTCCCACATACGCCATTGGCATGGAGCTAATAAGGAAAGGTAGAATTAACGCAAAACTTGCGTGCCGGTTTTTTATAAAATGATAAGAACCAATTGCCGTAACAAATAAGTTAAGCGTTAACGTCAACGTAGGGATAGACACCACACTCAAGCCCACAATCGCCATTAATGCAGTGTAAGAAGAGCCACCTCCTAAACCTACCGAGGAATAAGCAAACGCAACGACGAAGAAAGTAACGGCCAATGCCCAAAGAGGCATCAATAGCACTTCACTCATTCGTTCGTCATCACAAAAACCTCATCTCTCAAACGAATCTTACCTGAGCGAATAACTCGCGCAGTAATCCCTCCGTGACCTCGAACCGCGTTATACCCGCCCTCGCCAAACGTTGTTTCCATAAAAGAACAAGGATGACACAAGCCCGTGTATTCAAGAACCGCATCGCCAATCTGAAAGGTTTTGTCTTTAAGCGCTAACAAATTGAGACTGCTCACACAGATATTACGGCGTAATAGCTCAGGCTTAACCGTTCCACGTCCCAATAAAGAAGCGATAACTGGCAAATGCTCTGTTTGTACTAAGGTGACTTGTCGTTTACCAGAGGTACCTGCATAACGATCTCCTAATAGACCTGAATTCGTCACAGCCTCGACTTCATTAACAACATTCATAGTGGCACGTCGCTCTGGGCGAAGTCCGATCCAATCAACTCTGCCACGTTGTGGCAAGGTTTCCAGCAGTTCAGTAACAGTAGGCATACGTTCTCCTTGTTCGAAGTTTTAGCAAGAAAGTGATAATGTAATAGACCTTTAAAAAGAGGATTCAATCAAAGGCTCATGTATATGTATAATGCCTGCATCATTTCAAAAAAATAATACTATGGCAACAAACTACAATGCCGCTGATATCGAAGTATTAAGCGGGCTTGACCCGGTGCGCAAACGCCCCGGCATGTACACAGATACCACACGGCCTAATCACCTTGCCCAAGAGGCGATTGATAACAGTGTCGATGAAGCGTTAGCGGGGCATGCAGACAGAATTGATGTCACCTTGCATATTGATGGTTCCGTGTCGGTCATTGATAACGGGCGGGGGATGCCTGTCGACCTGCATCCTGAAAAGAAAATACCCGGTGTAGAAGTTATCCTCGCAACACTGCATGCGGGTGGTAAATTCTCAGACAAGAACTATCAGTTCTCCGGCGGGTTACACGGCGTTGGCGTTTCAGTGGTTAATGCACTCTCTAAAAAACTGGAAGTGAAAATTAAACGTGATGGACAAGAACATCTCATCATCTTTGAAGACGGCTACAAATCAAGTGACCTGGAAGTCATTGGAAAAGTCGGCATCAAAAATACTGGCACTTCCATTCGCTTCTGGCCAGATAGCCAATATTTCGACACCATTAACTTTTCGGTTAAAAAGTTACTGCATAACCTTCGCGCAAAAGCGGTTTTGTGTTCTGGTCTACACATTACCTTCACCGAAGAGGCCAAAGACACAACGACCGAATGGCACTATGAAGATGGTCTAAAAGACTATTTGATTGAGGCAGTAGATGGGTTTGAAACTTTGCCTGAATCGCCTTTCATGAACACTTTTTCCTCTGAAAAAGAAGGTATCGAATGTGCACTTTTATGGCTCCCGGAAGGTGGACTTGAAGTGCAAGAAAGCTACGTCAACCTGATTCCAACCTCACAAGGTGGTACACATGTCAACGGTTTACGCACAGGTATCACCGATGCTTTACGCGAGTTTTGCGAATTCCGCAATTTACTACCGAGAGGTTTAAAGCTCTCGCCGGAAGATGTTTGGAGCAATATCAGCTTTGTACTGTCCTTTAAAATGCAAGACCCGCAATTTGCAGGACAAACTAAAGAGCGCCTATCTTCGCGCCAAGCCGCCAGCTTTATCTCTGGAACGATGAAAGATGCCTTTAGCCTGCATCTCAACCACCACAATGAGCTCGGTGAAAAACTTGCAGAATATTGCATTAACAATGCACAAAAACGCTTACGCGCCAGTAAGAAAGTCATTCGTAAAAAAGTAGCAACAGGCCCCGCATTACCTGGCAAACTCGCTGATTGCGCATCGCAAGATTTAAATCGCACCGAACTATTTCTTGTGGAAGGTGATTCTGCGGGAGGCTCAGCCAAACAAGCGAGAGATCGTGAATTTCAAGCTATCATGCCCTTGCGCGGCAAAATATTAAACACATGGGAAGTTCATCAAGATCAGGTGCTAGGTTCACAAGAAATTCATGATATTTCAGTCGCGATTGGCGTTGATCCAGGCGCGGAAGACCTTGAGAAATTGCGCTACGGAAAAATCTGTATTCTCGCTGATGCCGACTCAGATGGTGCGCACATTGCAACATTAATTTGCGCCCTATTCGTCAAACACTTCCGCCCTCTCGTTAAAGCCGGACATTTGTTCATCGCGATGCCACCACTATATCGGGTTGATGTTGGCAAAGAAAAGTTCTATGCCCTCGATGCATCAGAGCGCGAAGCCATTCTTGATAAAGTCAAAAAAGACAAGAAAAAAGGCAAGGTGACCGTTACCCGCTTTAAGGGCCTAGGTGAAATGAACCCCTTACAATTACGTGAAACAACCATGTTCCCAGACACACGCAGACTCGTGCAACTGACCATCGACGATGATGATGAAACGGATGGTTTAATGGATAAAATTCTTGCCAAAAAGCGCTCAGCGGATCGCAAATCATGGCTCGAAAGTAAGGGTAACCTCGCAACCATATGACGAGCCAAGCGCCGATTGGTATCTTCGACTCAGGGGTTGGGGGCTTGTCTGTCTTACATGACATACATCGCCTCCTTCCCCATGAAAACATCACCTACATCGCCGACTCACAACATGCGCCTTACGGGAACCGCTCCACACACTTTATCCAGAAGCGTAGTTTGGAACTCACTCAAGCACTGATTGATAAAGGCTGTAAACTCATTGTCGTCGCCTGCAATACCGCCACCACCGAGGCCATTCAGCATATTCGTGATCAAGTCGACTTGCCCATTATTGGCGTAGAACCCGCGATTAAACCAGCAGCAAGATATTCCAAAAACCGCAAAATCGGCGTACTAGCCACCCAGCGCACCACCGACAGCAAACGTATCCGCGAACTGATTGAGCTTTATGCAGATCACTGCGAAGTAAGCCTACAAGCTTGTCCCGGCTTAGTTGAAATCATCGAAAGCAATGATCAACCAACTAATCTACATTTACTGGAAAACTATCTGCAACCGCTATTGGAAAAAGATATCGACGCACTAGTACTAGGCTGTACACACTATCCATTCATTCGTGAGCAGATTGAACAAATCATTGGGAATGACATCACCATTCACGAGACGGGCAAACCCGTTGCAGAGCAAATCAATCGCGTGATGCAGCAAGCTAACCTAGCGAATAAAAAAACAAAAATTGGAACGATAACGATATATTCAAGCTCCGATTCTACGGATAGCCATACAACCATCAGCAAATTATGGCCAAACCCCGCTATCCTGAAAAACCTCAACGAGGAAGAGCCAAAGCATGATTAAATCGATTGCCATCATGTTCAATGGCTTTACTATATTCAGTATTCCTCTCATTCTGGCGATGCATTTTCGTTGTGATGAATACGAAAACAAGCCCATCCCCAAAATATCAGGCATCGTGCTATTAATAGGTTTGTTGCTGATTCAGCTCTATCACTTCGTCTTTTTGGAACACGCACTACTGTGGTATCAACATTGAAGCTACGCAGCGCAGCCCTACTCTCATGCTGTGCTGCCTGCCTGCATACGTAATTTTGATTTGATATTTTCGTCTAATTGACGAATGATCAAATTTGCCATGATAACCTCACACAACTCATTGCATTGAAATCACTGTACTCAATGACAGCACTCACTGCAATGCTATCTATTTATCGAGATCAGCCCATGAGACACTAATAACGCTTACACAGAGTCAGTGCAACGTTTGTTTGGTG
>CACVAY010000041.1 GCA_902727985.1 uncultured Thiotrichaceae bacterium
AAACTTACCCGTCCGACCACGCTATCAACCAGGATGGCTGCTTGCACAGGATCTAATAAGCTATTCCAACTGATTCAATGGAGGGTTTTGCAACAAAACTCTTCCTACATACCGAGCCCCAAGCTGCGTTAGATGGCCACCATCGAAACTGATTAGCCTTATTTGCGGCGTAAACACTGGGCAATCATTTTCACTCTGGCAAACCGCAGTCTGGACATTCACAAACACCCTCTTTGGCAATGTGCCTTTCATCGTTTGGTTGATCTCGCGCTGAATCCCATAAACCGGATTTCGGAGTTGCCTCAGTTCATTATCTGAGAGACGAAGGTATTGTCGTAGATTCAGCTTACCGAAATTCTTGCGCCCGATAACAAACAGTTTTTGTGGCGCTTTGATTTGCAGATTCTGAATCGTCGCTGGTAAACGTTGTGCTGACCACAATTTCCAGTTTGCAGCGAGAATGACCACATCGGCTTGCTGAATTTGCGGCATGGCAGCTGCCAGTGTGTCCGCTTTTTGACAAATTGGGACGTGCTTTTTGTCTATGAAACTGCTGATATTTTCTGATCCCAGATATAGCCCACAGATTCCTGGGATACGTCTGCTACTGATTTGGTAGCGTTGCTGAAGATTATTCTCCACCATAGCATTGTAGAAATCCTGTGCATGGCTATCCCCCATAATCAGCATTTTCTTTCGCCTATCAGTTGGAACAAAAGGCTTATTCATCCTCTCAACAAAACCTTGCCGCACATATTCTCCACTTTTGACTTTATCCGATGCTTGCAGAATATCGATTCGCGCATCGGATCCCTGAGCGGTTGCCAATGCGCCAAATACAACTACAGGCACCATCAGTAAAAGTCCACGTGCAAGTAATACATATTTTTTAACGTCTAATAACATGGTTCATTCCTTGAAATGACTTATTTAGAGTTTAGGTAATTTGTGAGAAATATTCAGCAGGTCGTTACATACACAAGTTCGAGAAGCAAATGGTATCCACTAATTTCGCCGTTACAACAGACATCAATAACTGTAATCCCAACAAATTGAGATATCCTAAAACATATTTGTAGCTAGTTGACAGTACTTATCATTTGTCATATATTTGACTAGTCAATTATAAGTCAACTATAAAGCAATGAAAAAAATATCACCAGCAAGCTCTTTTACAATGAACTTATGGACGTTGAGCACCATCGCCTCGAAAAAAATCGATGGGAAGTTAGGCTCCATTCACGGAATAAGCTTTACAGAATATATGGTTCTATTCCATTTAAAGCACTCTGATACGAGGTCAGTGCGACGTATTGATTTAGCTCAAAACCTTGGATTGACACCATCCGGAGTAACGAGATTGTTAGCGCCTTTAGAAAAAATAGGTTTAATTCAAAAAGAAGTAAATGAAAGAGATGCGAGAGTGAGCTTGGTTCAAATATCCTCATCTGGTGAGAGAGTGCTAGACGAAGCAACACTTAGCTTAGAGGAGATTTCAAACTTCCTATTACAGGGGATTAACGCCAATAGCCTGAAAGAGTCATTAGCCGTTTTCAAGCTTATAAATAAAGAAAACTCAACATAACGCTCATCGTTGATGCTTCCGAGCAAGCAATTGAACGACTAGTAAAAAACAACGGGCTTATTATTCGGGGAAAAAAGGGCTACACAATCAGGGCTCAACCGGTCGACCTCAGATATGGCGCTATTCAGAAAGAGGTCTAGTAGATTACAAAACACTTTATAAATTGTATATTTTTTATACATAATTGCTTGCAAACCTATAATAAAGCCTGTAGCTTCGGCGTCTAGGGTGTATCAAAAATTTAGATCTAAATGGCTTAGTAATAGCCTCTTCATCAGTCATCCAAGCATTTCCCCATAGGATTGTCCACCAATGTCATGATGAAAACATACAATAATTGTTTGTTTCAAAACTTCCTTTTTTTTGTAGCGAAAATTTCCCTATATAAGGCATTTAAATCTACTATTTTTACAAAGAATTTTTTCGTAAAGCTAACTTGCTAAGCTTCAGGTAAAAAAATACTTCTTTTGCCAAACTATACGCCTTTGATTTAAACAACATTAAGGCTAACATAATGGTAAAAACCAATTTATATAAACGAGCTATCCAGTTCGTTTATAATAGAAATACTCAACTTTCACTGATATTTTTAAGTATATTATTATTGACAATAAACTTTCTAGGCATAGCTTTTCCTCCACAAGAAATTCCTGACCGTTCACAGAAACAAAGTGCGATTTCCGGCTACGACTATACCTTGCGATCAAACACAGAACTTCTTAGCTTACTTGAATCACCAGTAACGGAATTCAACATTGATCAAATTAACAATCTCATTTATGAGTCTATATTTCATAGCGATAAACGTTTTATCGATATCCAGGAAAACTGGCTACTGTGGAGCTTAGGCCAGCTATATCCTCCACTCGCTAGAATTCAAAACCCAAAACGTATCATTGAAGGAGGGGGCGGGTTATGTTCTGAGGTAACAGCTGTTTTTAATGAAATTGCCATGAAAAACAATTACGAAACGCGATTTATTGATGTCAACGGACACGTTGTTGCTGAAATAAAAATGCCTGATGGTTGGAAAGTTGTTGATCCCGATTATGGTATTAGCTACGACTACGATAGACAAACATTAGAAGGTCCTCAAGGTGCATCTATCATTTCTCGCCAATTAGCAAGCCGAAATTTCTCTAAAGATGTAATAAATGCTTATATCGCTTATTTTCAATCTATTGAAGACAATACAACATCTCCTATTAATCAAGCAATAAGTCCGCGCCTTTATTGGGTCGAAACAACAACCGAATGGTTAAAATGGATTATTCCTATCACGCTATTTCTTTTTGGATATCAATTAATGCAACGCTCAAGAAAAACCAGACCGACACGGATGCCTAACATACCGCAGGAAGCCACCATTTAGTTTGCTTCCATACTGCTCCCCGCTTATTCACATAGCATCTATGCTGCACATGATTTCCTTCTGGATTACATGTGCAGACTGGACGGCTAAGCACTTAGCTCCGTATAATCTGCCACCAATATAACAAGAAAATAGGGGCTCATCGTGAGCAAACAATTTTTGATTCAAGCTCGTAATTTACATCGTCATTACGATACCTATCATGCAGTGAACGCTGTCAATATTCAGCTTAAACAAGGTGAAGTACTCGGATTACTGGGCCCTAATGGTGCAGGCAAGTCTACCACCATGAATATGCTAACAGGCAACCTGGCTCCTGGTAGTGGAGAAATCCTCATTAACCATATCGACCTACTCGATAACCCCAAACGTGCCAAAGAGCAGTTAGGCTATCTCCCTGAACAACCCCCTGTGTACAAAGATATGACAGTGACGGAATACCTTCGTTATTGCGCCATCCTGCGACATATTCCTAAAAAGGATCTTACGAAAAGTATTGATCGCGCCCTCCAACGGTGTAGCTTAACGGAGGTTCGTAAACGTTTGATTGGAAATTTATCCAAAGGCTTTCAACAACGCGTGGGCATTGCACAAGCCATTATCCATAACCCACTCGTTGTTATATTAGATGAGCCAACAGTGGGGCTAGACCCTGTGCAAATACAAGAAATACGGCACCTGATCCGTGAACTTGGAGATGAACATAGCGTTATTTTATCCACACATATTTTACCCGAGGTACAAGCTGTTTGTGATCGTGTGCAAATTATCAACAAAGGACAGACAGTTTACGAAAATACGCTGGATCAAATATCACACTCCATATCACACATGAACTATGAAATCGGTTTCACACACCCGATTGATACTGCCTTATTAAATGCTCTAGATATCATTAAAAACATGAGTGAACTGAGTAACAACCGCTACCAGCTTGAAATAGCTGGCGATCAACACAGTGTGTCCGAAATTGCAGCCTTTGCCTTGCAGAATCAATGGCAACTTATCGAAATCACCCCTAAAAAAGTGAGTCTTGAGTCAATCTTCCTAGACTTGGTTCATGTAAAGGAGAATGCCGCATGAGCAGTTTATTCACTGTTGCAACAACCGAATTCAAACGTATGTTTTTCTCCCCCTTAGCGTGGAGCATCTTGGCTATTTTACAATTCGTACTCGCTTTAATGTTTCTGGTTCTGGTGCAAGACTTTATTACCCTGATTCAGCCACAAACCGCAGGCATTGAAAACCCACCCGGCGTAACCGATACCATCGTTTCTGCCCTGTTTTTATGGGCGGGCATCATCATGCTCGCAGTAATGCCCATTTTGACCATGCGTAGCATTGCTGAAGAACGCAGTAACGGAACATTTTCTTTGCTTCGTTCTGCGCCTATTTCTATGACAGAAATTGTACTGGGTAAATTCTTCGGCTTAATGATGTTCGTTTTCATTATGATTGGCTTAGTTAGTCTGATGCCACTTTCTTTATCGCTTGGCACATCACTAGATTGGGGGAAGTTTTTAGCGGCTATTTTGGGCTTGTCCTTACTACTCGCTTCTTTTGCAGCGGCAGGTATTTTCATTTCCTCACTGACCAATCAACCCATCATTGCTGCTATTAGCAGCTTTGGCCTCTTGTTAGTTTTGGTTGTGCTTTATATCTCGGGAAAATCCGAAACAACTGGAAGCGAGCTTTTTGTATACCTCTCTCATTTTGGGCATTTTTTACCCTTCCTTGAAGGCATCTTCCAAAGCGGTGATCTTGCGTATTACCTCCTTTTCATCTGTGGTTTCCTGATCTTAACGATCCGTAAACTCGACAATGAACGTTTATAAAGGAGAAGAAACATGAAAATGACACGCCTCGCACATATAAAAATTGGCCTTCTTAATACACTCTTTTACGTTCTTTTTGTCGTCATAATCGGCATGCTTGCTTACCTCGCACAAAAACATCAGTACACCGCAGACTGGACTTTTGGTAACCGAAACACACTCACAGAGTCTTCACAGACTCTTTTAAAGCAGCTGGATACCCCACTTGAATTCATCGCTTATATTCCTAATGACCCATACCTAAAGGGCAATTTAGAAAAGCACATTCGTAAATACCGAGCCTTCAAAGCTGATACAACCATTGAATTCGTTAACCCAGAACTTTCTGCAAAACGCGCACAAGAAGATGGTATTGAATTTTCGGGACAAGTTGTTGTTAAGCTCGGTGATAAGCAAGAAACCGTTCAAAGCATGGATGAATCAACGATAGCCAATGTCTTACAGCGTTTGTCTCGGGGCGAAGATCGTTTGGTAACATTCATTGAAGGACATGAGGAGAGAAATCCATTTGGACAAGAATCTTCTGGCATGTCCTCGCTTACGCAGGTATTGCAGCGCAAAGGGTTTCGTGTACAACCGCATAATTTGATTCGCACACAAAGCATTCCGCAAAACAGTTCCTTTATCGTGATTGCTTCTCCCCAAAAGGCTTATCTACCCGGTGAAGTAGAAGTAATTCGTAAATATCTGGAAAACGGTGGCAGTGTATTATGGCTACATGAACCCGGTGATCTCAAAGGCCTATCCAGCCTTGAACAAGACCTCGGGCTGGTTATTCATGAAGGAACCATCGTCGATGCCAATGAAGAACTACATAACCTCTTAGGCATTCAACATCCTGCAGTTATTCCGGTTATTGACTACAATCACTCTGGTATTACCAAGAACTTAAAAGTGCAGACACTGTTCCCTTTCGCCACCGTTATTGAACGTGATGAACATACGAATAGTGATTGGCACTACGAAGACTTTCTCATGACACTGCCAACAAGCTGGTTGGAAACCGATGCTATTGAAGGCAACGTCGCTTATGAAGAAGATACAGGCGATAAACCTGGCCCTCTTAGTATCGGCATGACCTTAGAACGTCAACATCAAACAGAAAATAATGGTGCTTCTATTCAACAACGCGTAGCAGTTATCGGTGATAGCGATTTCATGTTAAATGCATTTATTGGGCAAGGCGGAAATAAAGATCTATCCATTGCTATTTTTGATTGGATGGCGACCGATGACAAACTAATAGCTATTAAAGCCGTCAGTCCACCAGATACCCGCCTTGAGTTAGAAGATAAAACACTTTATTCCTTAGCGATTATTTTCTTAGCCGTAATGCCTTTAAGTCTTATTATTCTTGGTGTTGTGATTTGGATGCGGAGACGTCAGCGATGAGTAAACGTTTATGGATTAATCTACTTCTTGTTATTGCACTTGCAGCCTTGCTTGTTTTTATTTTCTTCAAACCAGAGCTCGCCGCTCCCCCCGCAAAAAAACTTTTTAGCGTTACTCCTTATGATGCTACAGCGATTACTATTCAGCGGCCTGAAAAAGCCACCATCAGCTTGCGCAAACAGCAAACCCGATGGATGCTAGAGAAACCAACCCAAGCCGCTGTTAATCAAGATAGAATCAAGCATCTGCTAACCATTCTACAAGAGCCCATTATCAACAGTTATCCGCTAGATCCACAGCAGCTCAATACGTTCGGGCTCAATAAAGAATCTGCCATTCAATTAACCATTAATGAAGAAACGGTACTTTTCGGTAAAACGAATGCCGTTACCCGCAATCGTTATACCCTCAAAAACCAGCAAGTCCATACGATTGCTGAAATCATCTATGGCACATTAGGCTCAAGCTTAACCAACCTATTAACACATCGTCTGTTTATCAATAACAACAGCATCAGCAACATAGAAGCTCCGGCCCTTTTTGACACTGAAAAGGTCGCAGAATGGGGAGGTTTAGAAGCAGTGAATATTGCCGATTATGTAGGCGATGAAATTATTATCGGTGAAATCAAGGTGACTCTCACTGATAACTCGACACATACCTTCAACCTATTCGCACATGAGCCTAAGCTAATTCTAGGTCGTGGAGATATCAACGTTAAATATACGTTTATTGAGCAAGACACCCAAAGCCTCTTGAAGACATCTGAAGAATAAATGCGCAACACATTTTTTCGTCTGCAACGCCATTCTATAAAAAGCTGCTTTTATGAAAAAAGGTAAAAAGAGTTAAAAAAGCCATTGACATATTAGAATATTCTAATATACTTGTTTGCAACTTAACTCATTACAGCTTCCACGCTACGGAGAACTACCATGAAATTACAAACTATCGCTTTCGCTGCTGCTATCGCTCTTTCTACTAC
>CACVAY010000042.1 GCA_902727985.1 uncultured Thiotrichaceae bacterium
GGTTCACGGAGGCGTTTGTTTACGAATATTAGTACGCTGACGACTTTCTTCTGTTTTAAAAGCTGGGCGGCTTTGCTGGACTTCATGCTGATCGGACTGGAACGAAAACATCAGCCGGATGACATTGCAACCTGGGTGTTAAAATGAGAATTGCTGAAGGTTCGTGGCAAAGGTTTACATGTCGATTATTGCTGATCTACAGGCGAGACAGCTCACAACCTGTTCCACTGAGACATTACTGGAGCAGTTACATACCTCAGGTTATTACCTATCCGCTACTGTGATAAAACAAGCATTGAAGATGACAGGAAATGCTTTCGGAAAGGTTTGTTATGGTTTCAAAGAGATCATCGATACCTAGTATGATTTGGCACAATTTGGAGTAATAATGGCACTAAAATGGCGCAATTTATTTAATTGTGCCATTTTTGTGGGGCAGTTTTCTATTGAAAGGCTTCATAAGGTATTGAGTTTTGGTGCGCACTTTATCGAAACAGCCTTCACATTAGTAAGTATTGCAACACTTCGAAGTTGTTGACTCGGTAAACTTTTAGTGTTTTTCCACAGCCTTAAAAAAATCATCTATGCCATCCAAATCTAACTGTAAGAATCTGTCTTGCAGTCTAATAACCCGTGCAATCAGCTCCTCATCATCTGTTTCATCAGCTTCACGCAGAAGACTGTTTAAAGCCTGAATCAACGATTTCCCGTCATACATTTGTCTCGCATACTCAGATGATAACTTTTCTGCTAGCCTCTCCATCAACTCTAATGTAGTTAAAGGGTCACGACTTGATAAGCTGGCAATCCAGTCCAGTAGATGTGTAATACTCCATCGTTCCTCATCAAAGCTGACTCTGTCGATGTACAATAAAGCGAAATCGACTCCTAGATAGTTACCCTGTTTTTTAAGATCAAAAGCATCTTCAATTTCACTAATGACCCTTGGTAGCCCAAGCTCTAATTCTAAAATGCGGGTTAAGCCATTCACACATGCCCCATCTCGAACATGCTTATCCAAATTTGCCGCAAATACCTGGGAAGCAGCTATCCACCCCTCTTCCTGATTTACAGCAGCTAACTGTTCAAAAAGTTGATCTTGGCTGATATGCCCAGATAGATGGCTCATAGTGGATAAAAGTCCCCATACTTTTAGCGCTTCGGAATTACCTGACTGCAACATCCGACCCAGATAAGGGTGTACATACTCAAAATTACTATGGTATTGGTAATACAAATGTCGTTGGGCTGATTCCCATAAATAAGCTGGCGGATTATCGTCATAGATGTCACTAAATAATTGAAATCCCCATTCTGGCCGTTTGTATGTCATGTAGGGGATGTAATCAATAATTGTTAAAATTGCTTTCTCGGAAGATTTGACTAAATGACGTAACAATGGAAACAGCAACTCCGGGATATCCTGCTTTTCTTCCAGCAAACGATTGCAAAGTTTTCCAACGCCACTTCCTATATGTCCCCAATCGCTGTTGATAGCATCAAACCGTATATGTTGCCTTGCTGTGTCATCATCGCTAGGTTGATTATCAGCATGACTTCTTGCGTGATTGAGCCGATAACCAAAAAGAAGACTAAAGAAAACAAACACTAATCTTTTCGTGTGCTCTGGTAGATGTAATACATCACAGCAAGCTTCAAGAATACTGAACAGGTTAAACTGCCTTGTATCTGTCCATAGCCATTCTTCTTTTTCTATTAATAGTAACAATTGTTCTGCTATCAACTCCCCATCAGGCTCTGGCTTTATACACTCGAAGTTCCCTGACGCAGGTCTTACATTACCAAATCTGTACCGGATATGGTCTGCAACTCCACGTACAATACTTTGCGCATACCCCACATCAAGTTCGCTAGCAATAAATAAAGGGACAAGCTTTAAGTACCTTTCCGGGTCATTGGCTGCAGCTTCACTTAGCCTACGTTGAACCATGCTTATGCCACCTCTTAGATGATCTCCTGGATGGCGGTCAAATGTATTGTCGTAACCTTCATAATGTCTGCAATAAGTTAGTAAGGCCGCATCACTAAATCCCAGCATTTGTTCCAAAAGCAGTGGGTAGCCAACCGTACCTCCCCACCTTCTAATATCAGGTTCCGGTAAAAATCGACCAAAATGACTCTCGAATCTATCAACAAAACTTTGACTTTCAAAAGTGCGATAGATAACAGGGATCCACGAAAAGTAGTGATATCTTCCCCTATGTACCCACTCAGGTGGTTCACCATTTTCTTGGGATTCTATCCAGTCCTCCCGATCATATAAATTTAAGATAATTTGCTGATTCTCTCTTTGAACTATTTCAGGCAATATGAAGTAACTCATTTGCATCAATTGCCCAATCTCATAATCCAATTGACCATACCGCAAAAAATCAGTATCAGTTAGCAACGTACTTATTCCATCAACATGTCTCTCAGGTGAATCGAAATAAGGCTTGATAAGGAAGTACAGAAACACCAGAAGATTTGCGTTTCTCAATCTTAGCTCATTAGCCTGCCACCATTCTGTACCAGTAATTGCATGTGTGTGAATTGCGCTTTCCAGTGCCTTTAGCAAACTTCTTAAATCGTTTGAATCATACAAATCATGGCCGCTATGCCTTCGTTCATAGGATGGGCAGCTATCTATAAATGCAGAGTTTAATTGTCTTGTTCTTGGTTCTTCACGAGCCGCCCATATCTCAAAGCTATCCAATACCTGATCAAGAAACTGGTCTGAGCTTCCTAAGTGTTTTACCAAGAAGCTCTTATCCCGGAAGCCACAGTCTAATTGTCTACCCAGTTCAAAACGCGAGACACCTTCATTGGTTACATCTCTAGTCATGAATTGCCATAACAATGTATTTCCATCGTTTGTTGAAGCAACATAGCGACCTAAAACATCCAGAAAGAAGCTATGTTCTCTGATAGTAAGACTGGAAATGGACTCAAGTAAGGTGCTTATACCTTCCGTATGCCATTCAGTGAAGTTACTTAACTGCCAGATAATGAAGTTATGTGCATTATTATCATTCCAGCCTTCATCAATAGCCTGCATCCATAGCCCAACAACTTCGTTTGGAAATCTGTTTGCCCATTGACCTAATCGTCGTAAAAAATTATCTCGCCAATGTTGATCGTCCATTTTCAACATAGGTAACCAATAATCTAATAACAATTTAAACCAACCATCTCCTTGGATTTTCCAGAACATACGCTCAAATAAATCAGGGTATTGCTGAAAAACACGTCGTATTAGAGGCCAATCATCATCAGGATGAACACTTAATGTTGCAGTAGTTTCTACAATGAGTCGTTTAAGATGGTAAGCGACTTCGTTATGACTTAGTACCTTGGTAATCTGACGTGATAGTAATTCTGGGTCATATACTCGAAGATGAAAAACAAAGGTCTGAACCGATGCTCTTAAAAAAGGGAATGGGGGATGTTCCAGAATAAATGACAGTAAATCAGCATTATTGGCAAGAGCATGCTGAACAACCAAAGCATCAAATAGTGTCTGATGACTAAACGCAATTTTTCCTGAATCTTCGAATAGCACATTCTGACTAATGAGACTACGTCGTATAGATTCCTCACCAGTAAATTGGGCAATAGATAATTGCTGCATTCTAGCTCTGAGCAATTGGTGAGCAAGTTGCTGCAAGCTTTGAAGCCCGGCTGTACCTAAATCGGGGTGTTTTCTTACGCACTCATCCAGAAATACTGCTTGTAACTCATAGACGCTCCGAACTTCTAATCCCCTATCCAAACTAGCGATGGATTCAAATAAGCGTAAATTTTGGGGTAAACACAGTAATTGCTTAAGTTGGGTATTTAAAGCTCCAGGGTTAACGCCCCACTCGGAAAGCATAGAGGCTACAACATCATCAAAGTCAAAGTCAGTCAGTACAACTTTCTTAGCCCATTCTCGGTCACGAAGTTTTGCATCGTATTGTAAGTCGAATGTTCGGCACGCTGCTATCAAAGTGATATTTACGATTCCAGTCAATCGGTCAATCAAGCTCAGAAAATAATTGAGGCTACCTGAGTCTCGGTTCAAGGATAAAACATCCAAAGAATCGATAATGACGATAAGTGGTTTTGATTCTGCTAGGCGAGCACACATTTCCACTAAGTCATTAGGTAAAACCTCCCTTACTTTATCATCAATGAATCGATCACCCTTCAGGAAAAGTAAAGATGTGCTTTCATCACCTTCAAGTTGTTCAGCAATGTCCAGTAGTAAGCAGGTTTTTCCACTTCCAGGACGATCGACAATAAGAATTGTCTCCTTCTTTTCCTCAATACCTTGGACAACCTCTGCTAATTCTGATCTGGTTATTTGTTTACCACCAACAGAGCGATTCCAGTCACGACCAATACGTGAAATCTCAACAAATTTTTCCTGAATTTCAGTTTCAATATAAGTTGGAGCAAGAATTGAACCATCTTTGTGCAATTCTGAGAGAAGTTGCTCTGTTCTTATTTCAAATTTTGTTCCTTCCTGTTTTGACTGATGCTTGTTTACAAACCTTTCCAAAACAGCCAATGCGGTTTCTGGCTTGGTCACTAATATTTGAAGTGCTTGTATGTTTAATCTTTCCCATTCATCTATGCTGTGGTGAGAGCCGAATTTTATTCGTTGAGCTAACTCGAAGCTATGTTCTACTGACTCTTCCCATCGCCCAGACAGATTCGCTAATAAGCCATTCTGACTGTTTCCTGCTTCTCGTTGAAATGCTGAAAAATCGGGGTATTCACAGCAAGCTGCTGCTAAAGACTCAAAATCACCAAATGGTGTAGCAGAATAAAAATCAACTAAACTGGTAGTATCAGAGCAAAGTTGCTCCTTACATTTAACAAGTTCATCTCCTAAATCTGCAAATGACCAAGCTCGGTTTCTTGATTGATTTTTTTTAGCTTGTATATAGCGTCGATGATTATCGTTGTAGACAATTACGATATCATCAACAGTCACTCTTTCAGAGAATCCTCGTATTCCGTTTGACTCAGCTTGAATGTAATCAATGTCACTATTGGATAACAGATGAATCATCCAGTTAACAACAACTGCTCTTTGATAATCATCACCCTGACTAGATTTTGTGCCTGCTCTACTCAAAATTACCTCGTAGATTTAGATTCTTGATAACCCAACGTAAATTTGGCGCTATTCACCCCATACAACGCCAACACATCCCGCAGCCACAACCGACAACCTTTCTCTTCAACACTATGATCCGCCGAACAATCCACCTGCCATTGCGGCAACACATACCCCGCCATCGCTGCCCGTAGTTTCAAATGCAATACGCCATCCACCATGCCGTAATCACGCTCAGTAATTTCTGGGCGGCCTCGATCTGGATGCGGCACGATATCGAGTTCAACAATGCGATTCCACTGGATATCCTGGTCGGGGAGTTCATGTTTTTCTGGTTTGCTGTCTCGCAGAAGTTTCGTCGATTCCATACGGGTAAATACAAAGTCCCGAAACTCCTGTGACTTACGATCAAAGGCGCGGACATGCCAGCGCAGTCCATCATTCGCTAACGCAAACGGTACGATTTCGCGTTTTGACATGCCGCTAGAGTGAGAGAAATATTTCATACTGATGGACTTTTTTTGATATATCGCCCGTGTTACCGGAGCCAGAACATTAGCTGAAGGACGATTGAGTACCAAAGGTAATTCACAGGGCAATAATGCATCCGAGACCTGCCCTATTCCACCCCCAAACCCACGCGATAGCATCGTCAACACTCTTTCAACATTGTGCTCAAAGACTGGCTTAAAAGTATCGCCCAGGATGTAAGTTTTACTACTGCCTTCGAAATCAATGTTATTCGGTGATATTTCCCGATACAGTGAAAAATCACGAGTTGTCGCTGCGGGAGCAACACCAAACCGATCCATCAGATCCTGTCTACGGACATCACCAAGGAAATACAGTCGAAATTCGATATAGGCGAGTCGTTCTCGTTGTGACAAACCTAATTTTTCCATCTTTTGTAATATTGCTTCAGACATTGATTGTTTCTTTACCATCACAAGTATTCAGCATTTTAATACCTAACTATTTTTGATACAATATATCATCATAATGATTACTTTAAAAACAACTCTAAATTATGAAAAAAGATCTTGTACATAGTTTGACTTCAACCTTTGAAGCTCACGCACAACAAACTGATACTGAAGTAGAATTTTGGCTTGCCCGTGATGTTCAACATCTTCTTGGCTATACCGAGTGGCGTAACTCCACACTGGTCATTAACAAGGCGAAAACGGCTTGTGAAGTTTCTGGACACGCTATTCTGGATCGTTTTGTTGACTTCAACAAAACGATAGCCGTGCCTAAAGGTGCAAAGGAGGAAATACCAGACATTATGCTCACGCGTTATGCTTGACATCTGTTTGCCCATAGCGACTGAGTCACCTGATAAGGCTAATAGGGGCACACTGCGTTTTGGCCATCCTACGGGGCTAGTTATTTGTTTCTATTTTTGATCAAAAGGGAGTTTTCTATTAGTTTTCCAGAGCTGACGCATCGATTAAGCGGTAACTTGTGCTACGTCCGCCACCAGGGTTTTGCATAAAGACTTTCCATTTGAGTAGCGCTTGAATATCTCGCAAAGCCGTGTCAGTTGAACACTTGGCAAGTGTGGCATATTTGGAGGTATTCATATGTCCCTGAAAACCATCCAGCATACGATTCACAATTAAAGTTTGGCGCTCATTGACGGGGAAAGCATTAGCGTGTTCCCACACTTTCGCTTTATAGACAACGGCATGGAGTAAGGTTTCAGCATTATTGATAGCACGCCCTAAACACTCAAGAAACCATTGTAACCACAACGTAATGCTTACTGTTTCTCGTTGTTGCCCTTCCAGTTCCTGGTAATAAGTCTTTCGCTCTGCTTCAATTTGAGTGGACATACTGTAAAAGCGAAAAGGCGTTTTATCAGCACGCGCCAAGGCCATATCGGCAATGGCTCTGGCAATACGTCCATTGCCATCTTCAAAAGGATGTAAGGTTACAAACCAGAGATGCGCAATACCAGCTTTCAGTACGGGATCTAATCCTGTTTCATTTTCAAACCAGTCGAGAAACACTGTCATTTCTTTTGATAATCTGCCTGCATGAGGTGCTTCAAAATGTACCTTTTCACGCCCAAAGCCACCAGAAACAACTTGCATAGCTCCCACCGACTCTGACCGCCAAGCCCCAGTAGCAATGACGTATAAACCACTTCTACCCGTTGGGAACAGTGCTCCATGCCAAGCACATAAACGCTCTTTCGTAAGTGACTGCTGATAGTGCTGGGTTGCATCCAGCATAACATCAACAATACCATCAACGTGTCGACTAACAGGCAATATCCCACCAATATCGATTCCCAGACGCTGAGCAATTGAAGAACGGACTTCGTTTGTTGCTAAAACCTCACCTTCTATAGCAGAGGATTTCACAACATCGCTGGTCAGTGTATTTAGGCTGGCTTCCTGCCGAAGAGAAAAGCCCATACTTTCCATTCGACCGAGCAATCTTCCTTGCTGGTGGCGTACCTCGGCCAATAATGGAGCCAGGATTGCATCATCCCATTTAAAGTCTGGCCAGTCAGGCTGTTCATGTATCCACATATTATTCACCGCATATTATGCGGCTTTTATAGCGTAGATTCACCGCATTAGCAATTTATTCACCGCAATATTTGCTTCGATGTGATAGAAATTCGGGTAGTGGGTCAAACCTGAATTTTTCGATTAAAAGACTATTGCACTATTTTGAGATATGTCACAATTATGTCTATGACATGTTATCAAGAAATCATGTATCCCAACTGTGGCAGTAATCACATCATAAAAGCAGGAACCAGTGCCAAGGGCATTCAACGATATCGCTGCCAAAACCAAGACTGTACAACCAAGAGCTTTAGGCTGAAGCCGCGGTTCCGAAAATCAGACTTCTTTGGTGGCTTCTGGTCTATCGAAATCTTCTGACTTACTTCTAAAGCGACGATCCATCAGCAACTTAAAGAAGAACGGCAGGAAGAAAATCGCAAGGAAAGTCGCCGCCAACATCCCCCCCATAACACCTGTACCCACTGACTGACGCGCACCTGCGCCCGCACCACTTGAGAATGCTAATGGCACTACCCCTAAGATAAAGGCCAGTGAGGTCATAATAATCGGACGGAATCTCAATCTCGCAGACTCCATCGCCGCCGATGTCGCACTCCAACCTTCTTGCGTCTTCATCAAAGCATATTCTACAATCAAAATGGCATTCTTTGCCGCCAAACCGAGCAAGGTCACAAGGCCAATCTGAAAGTACACATCGTTGGTAAAATCACGTATACCGATAGCGGCTAGTGCCCCAAAAATACCAAACGGTAAGGCCAGCAATACGGAGAAAGGTAATGACCATCGTTCATACAAAGCAGCCAGAATCAGGAACACCATAACTGTAGCCAGTATCAATGAGGTAGTGGCACTGCCTGATGAGCTTTTCTCCTGGAACGAAGAACCTGTCCAGTCATAGGTAAAATCAGCAGGCAGAACCTTATTGGCAACATCTTCAACCGCATCCAGTGCTTGTCCTGAACTCATACCTGGTGCAGCTTCACCCATCATTTTCACCGCCGGTAAATTGTTGTAGCGATCCACCGTACCTGGCCCTGAGCTATATTCTATTTTCGCAAATGCCGATAGTGGCACCATTTCCCCCTTATCATTGCGCACATACATACGCCCAACATCTTCTGGCGTTTTACGGAACTCGGCATCCGCAGATAACAACACCTGCCACGCGCGCCCAAACTTATTGAAGTCATTCACGTAGTACGAACCCAAACCCGCCGCAAGCGTATTGAATGCACCATCCAGGGAAATACCCAGTGATTTAGCGCGTTCGCGGTCCACATCGACATACAATTGCGGTGTCGATGGCTTCCATAAGCTATTCACCATGCCCAAGCGAGGATCTTGTTGCGCCGCTCCCTGGAACATCTGCATCGCTTCAGCTAGGGCTTTTGCCCCACCATCCCCTTTGTTCTGAATATAAAACTCAAAACCACCTGTACTTCCTAAACCAAAAATCGCAGGCGGATTAAACGCCAACACTAATGCTTCTTTTATATGTCCCGTTTTCATGAACAATTCACCGACTAAGGCTTTGGTATCCACATCACGCTCATCCCAATGCTTCTGTGCGACAAAGATAGTCGCGGCACTGTTCTTAAAGCCACCACCCAAGAAATCCATCCCGGTAAATGCCACCACATTCTCATTATTAGGATTCGATTGAATCGCTTCCAGAACCTCTGCAACGACTTTATCGGTACGTTCTAAGGACGCCCCTTCTGGCAAGAAAACGGCAGCAATGTAATAGCCTTGATCTTCATCCGGCACTAATGAGCCGGGCGTGCTTTTCCACATATAGGTGGTTGCCCCTAGCATCAAAGCGAACAACAACACGCTCACAATCCAGTAGCGAATCATAAAGCCAACTGTTTTTACATAACTCTTGGTGGTAAAACTAAAAAAGCGATTAAAGCTACGGAAGACGACATTCGTGCGTTTATGTTCATGCTTAAGAATCATCACACACAGTGCGGGAGTCATCGTCAAGGCAACCACACCTGACAAAATCACCGCAATGGAAATGGTAATGGCAAACTGACGGTAAAGCTCACCAGTCAGCCCGCCCAAAAAGGCAATAGGCACAAACACGGACACCAACACTAAAGACATGGCGACAATCGGCCCACTGACTTCTTGCATGGCTTGCAAGGCAGCTTCACGGGCCTTCAGTCCCTGCTCTTGCATAATGCGCTCAACATTTTCCAGCACCACGATCGCATCATCAACGACAATGCCAATCGACAACACCATACCAAATAGCGTCAAGGTATTGATCGAATAGCCCAACATTTGCAAACCAGCAAAAGTACCCAACAAAGAGACAGGAACCGCAAGCGTTGGGATCAGGGTGGCTCGCCAGTTTTGCAAAAAGATATAGACCACAAGGAAAACCAGCGCCATCGCTTCTGCCAGTGTTTTCAATACCTCTCGAATCGAGACTTCAACAAAGCGTGTTGTATCGTAGGGTGTTGAATAGGTCAGCCCTTCAGGAAATTGCTTAGCCAAGTCTTTGACCGTTGCTTGTACTTCTTCGGCAACGCTCAGTGCATTTGCCCCGGGTTGCAAGAAAATCCCCACCAGGGTCGCTGGATTTGCATTCACTCGCCCGATAAATTCATAATTCTTCGAACCCAACTCAACGCGCGCGACATCTTTCAAGCGTAATAAACTACCATCGGCGTTGGCCCGCAAGATAACATTTTCAAACTCTTCAACAGAAGATAAGCGGCCTTTAGTAGTGATGCTATACACCATTTCCTGACCATTATTAATCGGTGTTTGACCGATTTTACCTGCTGCAAACTGAGCATTCTGCTCATCCAAAGCCGCCGCAATATCACCAATTGTCAATCCCAACTGTGTCATCTGATCCGGTTTTACCCAGATACGCATGGCATAGTCTTTTGCACCAAAAATCTGCACATTCGTTGTGCCAGGAATACGCTTCAATTGATCAAGCACATTCAGGGTGACGTAGTTTGAGGTGTATAAATCATCGTAACGCTGATCGGGCGAATAGAACGCCAAAACTTGCAAGAACGCCGAGGATGCCTTCTCAACCGTCACGCCTTGTCTACGCACCTCTTGTGGCAAGCGCGCTTCAACCTGCTTAACGCGATTGTTTACATTTAAAGCCGCCTGATCAACATCAGAGCCAATTTCAAAGGTAACGGTAATCGTTGTCACACCATTGGATGTCGAGGTTGACGACATATACAACATATCTTCAACGCCATTAATGGCATTCTCTATCGGCGTGGCGACGGTTTGTGCGGCAACCTCTGCCGATGCTCCCGGATAGACTGCCACCACGCTAACTGTTGGTGGTGCAATCTCAGGGTATTGCGCAATCGGTAAGACCTTAATCGCCGCTAATCCCGCAATAATAATAAAGATAGAAATAACGAAGGCAAAGATAGGACGATCAATAAAATATCGAGAAAACATAACTGACTCCTATTTAGCCGCTTCTGGCTTTGCTTTGGCACTTGGAGGCAAGGTAGCATCAGGCGCTTTCGCTACATCCTGCTCTGAGGCCGGTTGAATGGGCATTCCGGGGAAGAAAATACGCGCCATACCATCAATCACCACCTCATCACCCTGCTTGAGTCCAGATTTGATAATCCACGCATTCTTCAAGTCACCTTCTAGCTGTACCCATTCACCTACTTCCACCTCTCGACGCAGGGCGAGATAAGCGCCTTGCTCATTCTTCGTGGCAACATACACATACTTGCCTTGCGGACTATCTAGCACAGCTCGTTGCGGCACCAAGAAGGCATTAGGCCGTTCTCCACCTTGCAAGATCACACGCACAAATTGTCCGGGTGATAATGTTTGTTTAGGGTTTTCAATGGTGGCGCGCATGGAAAAATTGCCCGTTGATGGATCAATCTTATAATCCTGAAAATTCACACGACCGGTTTGCTCTAGCAAGCTCCCCGTTGCAGTTTTCAATTGCACTGTGTAGCCCTCTGCTGGAACAAGCAACTTACCCGCCGAAATCTCTTGCTGATGCTGGACTTGCTCATTCTCGGAAACGCCAAAATTGATATACGCTGGGTTGGTTTGTGCGATGGTCGCCAGTAAACTATTACTGCCAGCTTCTGCAAGGCTACCTTCAGTTTTCAGTACACGCCCAATAATCCCTGAGATGGGTGCTTTAATCGTGGTGTAATCAAAGTTGACCTGCGCAGTTCTGATGGAAGCATTGGCTTGCATAATCGACGCATCAGCTTGTTGCATAGCCGCTTTTGCCAACTCGATAGCCGACTCCGTATTATCCAGCTCGCTACGGCTTAGCATCTTCTTCTGTGTTAATGGGGCAATCCGTGCATAGTCACGCTCAGCTTTTTTAAGCTCCGCTCTCACACTGGCTTTTGATGCTTTGGCCATTGCTAACGCCGCGTTCGCCTGCCCTAATTTCGCTCTAAAGGGTTCTGCATCGATCTTAAAAAGCACATCTCCTGCTTTTACTGATGTCCCTTCTTGGAACAAACGTTTTTCAACAATTCCCGTCACACGCGCTCGCACTTCGACCTCATGCGAACCAGCCACTTGCCCGACATATTCAAAACTCACCGGTACGTCTCGCGGACTCACCTTCATTGTGCTTACCTGTGTCGGTGGCATAGCACCTCCACCTGCCGCTTCTTCCGCAGAACCTTGTTGATTACAGGCAGTAAGCATAAGTAGCGCACTTATGCTTAAAAAATGCATGGTGAATTTCATTAGACTATCTCAATCGAAAAAGTAAACTATCCAGTGTAGTTTATCTTATAATGAGGTAATCGCCAGTCACCGCACGGATAATTCTTTAATTTTTAACGACACGCAACATTTTAAAAGCCGAATGTTTAGCCTGCTTTCTGTTCTAGTGGCAAATAATGTCCGTGAATTTGGTCGGATACCTGACTTAACCGTAGAGAATTGGGTAGAATGAATTGAATGAAACTATCAGAAATAAAACGCGAACAGATTATCAAAGCTGCTACCAGAGAGTTCCTCAAACAGGGATTCCAGAATTGCAGTATGGATACCATCGCGCAAAATGCTGAAGTTTCTAAACGCACGGTTTATAACCATTTCAATAGCAAAGAAGAGCTTTTTCTTTCCATTCTGGAACATCTAAGTGCTGATGATCACCCCGTATTTGACCAGGACTTTTCCTCCGACCAATCCATCGAAGATCAACTGCTCGAAATAGCGCGTATCGAAATCGACATTCTGCAATCGAAAGATGTTCAGCAATATGCACGCATCCTCTTAGGTGAGTTGATGCGCAGTGATGAAATGGTGCAACTCTTTGAGAGTAAACGCCCTTCTTGCCATGAAGGTTTTATTGTCTGGTTGGATAAAAGTATTGCAGAAGGCCAGCTATCGGTTACCAATAACGAACTCGCCAGCGAACAATTCTTCGGCTTATTAAAAACCCATGCCTTTTGGCCTACACTCTTTAATAAACAAGTACTAGACAGTGAAAGCAAAGAACAGGCAGCCAGCTCCACCGTTACCCTATTTATGAATACCTATAAAACATAAACCCAGCCATAACATCGCTACACCAAGGAGTCCCCCCATGTTAATTCGTTTTAGTAGCAAGACCGGAAGCAGTATCACCATGCATCAAAAACAGGCAGATATGATGCTGGAAATGATGAAGAGAAGTGGCAAAATTCCTGGTGCACTCAAAGCAGAAGATGTACCCGCAGCGCTGGATGCACTTGAAGCAGCCATACTCATTGAAAAAGAGAAAGAATCCGCTACTAACATGGATGATGATGACATCATCAGCATTGGTACCCGTGCCTATCCCCTGCTACAACTCTTGAAGCAGGCTATCAAAGATGAAGAATTTCTCATGTGGGATTACGAAGATAAACTCGTGTAGGCAAGTGAAGCTCATGTCATCATGAAGCCACATCATTTCATTGGATAATGTAGTCATGACAAACATTTTGGAAGTTCGCCAATTACGTAAACATTATCCCGATGTAAAAGCCGTGAATGGTGTAGATTTTGGTATTCCCGAAGGCATTTGCTTCGGGCTACTTGGCCCGAATGGTGCAGGCAAAACCACCACCATCGAAATGATGGAAGGCATTCTTAAACCCAGTAGCGGCGAGATTTTCTATAAAGGCGAACCCCAAAGTACCCTATTCAAACAAGAAGCCGGTATCCAGTTTCAATCCACCGCACTGCAAGATTATCTTACCGTTCGCGAAAATCTCACCTTGTTCCAAAGCCTCTATACCAAGCACCTTCCAGTTGATGAGCTCATCGACATTTGCTCTTTAGCCTCATTTCTTGATCAAGATGCCAGCAAATTATCAGGCGGACAGCGGCAACGTTTGTTACTCGCGATTGCGCTAGTCAATGATCCTGAAATCGTGTTTCTTGATGAACCTACCACAGGCTTAGATCCGCAAGCTCGTTTGAACTTCTGGACACTCGTCAAGCGCATCAAAGCGCGCAAGAAAACCGTGTTACTAACCACGCACTACATGGAAGAAGCCTACAATCTCTGCGATGAAATCGCGATTATGGATCATGGCAAAATCATCGCCCACGGCACACCTGATGAGCTACTCGCAGAGCAATTCCAAGATGTGGTTATCGAATTACCCAAAGCGGCACTCGCCAATAATATTACTGAGCTGCCCTACACCATTTTCAACAAAGACAATGGCAATGTGGAAATTTCCTCGAAAGATGTGAATAGCACCTTGTCGCACATGCTGGCACAAGGTATCTCTTTAGAAAAAGTCCAAGTCCGATCACGCACCTTAGAAGATCTGTTCATCGAACTCACTGGCAAGGAACTTCGCACATGATCCGTCGTTTACTCGCCATGCTGCATGCGCGCAATCTGGAATTCATCCGTGACCGCGCTGCAATGACGTGGAATCTACTCTTGCCTGTCATGCTGGTTTTTGGGCTTGCGTTTATATTCTCAGGCGGCGATAAAAACCAATATAAAGTCGCTGTCAAAGCTGAATCATTATCAGTAGACATGCAAGTAACAGCGGCACTACACCCCTTTCTCGATACCCGTTTCATCAAATTTTATGCGGTTGATGATATTGATAGCATCGTGCCAAAAGTGGGCAGACATCAAGTCGATATGCTCATGGACTTACGCCCGGACAAGCGTCATTACTGGATTAACTCAGACTCTCCAAAAGGCTATTTTTTGGAACAATTATTAGCTGCTAGTGACGGGGTAAAACTCACACCGCAAACCGTTACAGGAGAAGAAATTCGTTACATTGACTGGGTCGTACCTGGTGTTTTAGGTATGAACATTATGTTCAGCTGCCTGTTCGGCGTGGGTTATGTCTTGGTTCGTTATCGAAAAAATGGCTATCTCAAACGCCTGAATGCCACACCCTTAAGCGCCTTTGAATTTATCCTCTCGCAAATACTCTCTCGCTTGCTACTGGTTGTGGTGATAACCAGTATTCTCTTCATTGGTACAAACATCTTTATGAACTTCACCATGGAAGGTAGCTACTTACACCTATTCATCGTCTTGCTGCTGAGTACTGCCAGCATGATTTCACTCGGCTTGCTAATAGCCGCCAGACTTAGCAGCGAAGAACTCGCGGGAGGCTTACTCAACCTCGCCTCCTGGCCAATGATGATCCTCTCAGGAGTCTGGTTTTCCATGGAAGGGACGCATCCTATTTTGCAACTAGCCGCACAGTTCTCCCCCCTCACCCACATGCTAAATGCAGCTCGCGCAATTATGCTGGATGGTGCGGGACTCACTGATTTGGCTTATCCATTGGGCATCTTACTATTAATGACCATCGTATTTATGGCACTAGGCGCGAAGCTCTTTAAATGGACACCGGATTGATGCTTCGGTTCTGAGCTGTATTCCCTCATACCACTATTGTGAAAGCGACGATCGAGGAATTCCATACACAGATGACTGCCTGTGTTCCACCGAAGATTGATAAAACGGTTTCTGATCCACAGAGTCTTTGATTGATACCTCCATGCCTGGGTACGTTAAATCGATATTGTTACTGCGGAAGGCATGCCAAATGTTCTGGATTACTTCACTTTTGACCCGTTCTTTATTCATCGGCTTGTCTATCCCCATCAAGAGTTTGAAAGTCACTGAGTTATCACTGAATTGATCTTGAATAAAGACCTCCGGAGCAGGATCACTAAGAATAGAGGGATGCGCAATGGCGGTGTCTTTCATCAACTCAATCACTCGGTGAGGATTATTGTCGTAGCTGGTTTTGATAAAGACCGTGATGCGAACCTTCTTGTCACTGCCTGTATAAGTCTTAAAGGACTCTGTAAGAAACTTCTGATTAGGTATCACCAATTCTTCATCATAAATGGTGCGAACAGTCGTCGCCCTGATCTTCAAACTTTGAACCACAGCCATTGTCCCATCAACTTCTATAATATCCTGAGGATGAAGAGATCGCTCCATCAGCAGCAATATGCCACTAATGAAATTACTTAATATTTCCCGCAACGCAAAACCCACACCAATCGACAAACCTGCAGTAATCGCTGCCAATGTCGTACTGTTAAGCTGCAATTGACTGAAAATATAATAGAGACCTAAGGCAAAAAGCAAATAGCGTATGAGCGTTAAAGTAGCCTGCGTTGCACCTTTATCGGTGTTCGTAAACTTCACCAGAAAATTCAGCAAAAACGTATAAATAACATTAATGGTATAGGTCCAGAAATACAGCCCCAATGTCGCAATCGCCAAAGCACCGAAGGTAATCGGATTATCAACATAGTGAAAGACAACAATAGCAGCAAGTAAATGGATATCAACAAACTGGTTAATAAGCTGAAAGAGCACAATCAAAATCAACAACGGAATATGAAAGCGTCGGCGATAGCGACTGACTTCATGAGCCTCGAAATTAGCATAGAAGACAGCCATCACCAGTTCAAAAGCAATAAGGGTATAAAAGCTGTATTGAATCTCCGCCAGCAACCCTACCATATTGCCCTGCGCCTCTAAGATGGACTGTGCAACCATATTCAATAGTAATGCCAAAATAGGGAATGTGAGAGCCTTAAACAAATAAATGACTTTGTGCAGATAACTGTGGATATAAGGCATATGCTGCGTATTTCTCAATACGGGTTTTAAGCACTCGCATATTAGCTTCCACGTATAGGAACTCAGCAGAATGGAGAGTATGACGACCAGCCCTAAAACGATCAACTGGGTTTCGACTTCGGGACGTGCAATAAAAATCAGTATGCGGTCAATCATTTCCGCGAGACTTTGTGTTTTTTCTTCCGTCATTGTGTTGCCTCATTTTCACTATTCAGACTTTGCTCAGCCAACTCTGCGTGTCTGAGCTGAAACTCATCAGCTGAATCTTCAGCCAATAAGACACCTTGGAGAACTTGCTGGTTAATTTCATCACCCAATGTAAATATCTGTTTACGGTTATTCCCCAGCGTAATAGGGATTGTAATGGCATGGCGCTTTTGGCGTTTGAGTGAAGCAGCATCCGGACTTAAACGCGGATCAAGATGCACATCATCATTCACGGGGATTCTGCCCAAACCACCGTTAGCAAGACGGCGCTGTGATGACTTGTTGGTTAGGTAATTCACCAGATCAACCGCAACATCTTTTTCTGCGGATAAGCGATTGATAGCCAAAATCTCAACCTCCAGCAAACCACCTGGGGACTTATTCTTCCCCGCTGGCAACGTCGCAACACCTACTGATTCTGGTTTTAACTTCTCATGAAACAGCGGGAGTTCCCGTGATTTACCAATGAAATAATCAAGCTCGCCTTTGGCAAATAAATCCCGTAGCACCTCATAGTCACTATCAAAGATAATGTTCTTCTGCTCCAAGGACTTCTGAATCCATTGCATCCACGCAATAAAGCCCTCATCAGTCGCCATATCATATTCTTTATCAAACACACTACCGTTGAAAGCATCGATACCCCAATAAGCATCAGTAAAATCAATAGGAATACCAATTCGGTGATCTTCCGCCGCTTCTTTAATCAGACTTTCCAGATTCGCTAAGGACTTGCCACCCTGTGATTTATTAAAGTACAGAACATGCGTGGTCGCCGTAAAAGGCGAACCATATAAAACACCATTCGTTTTGAAGGCATTTAAGGTCTTGCGAGAGAAGTGTGATTCATCAAAATCAGATGTTGGCAATTCATGCAGATAGTTCTTATTCACAAAATAACAAAGTTGCTGAACATCAAGACCAATCATTAAATCTGGCCCCATGCCTAATTGTATCTGCTCATTAAAACGACTCTGAATATCATTAAGCGGTACATACTCGGTCACAATATGAATATTGGGGAACAATTCGGTGTAATTTTTTAGCAACTTTTCAACCAGCTCAGACTCAGGCTCAGGCCAGCTGTGCCATACCAATAAACGATGCGCCTTTTTCGTCTCATCCCTGACCGTCTCACAGCCCCCAAGTGCTAGCAGCAAAAAAAGCAGTGCCATAAGAAAAAGGCTCTGCAAAGTGTTTGAGAACCGCTTTACTATAGACCTTGAAGCAAAACTATGGGGTGTTGTTAGCTCGTTCTTTTTAAACCTAAAAACTGTTAAAAACATTAAAGTAGAACCCTGTTTAATTACCTGAACTCAAGGAAACCAACACTTTCTGGCTAGCCTCGACACAAGATATTTTTTCCGAAAGCAGATCAACAATCGCTACTTACTTTTGTTCTGCAACGGTACATCCATGTAGCCGCATAAATGTTGGGGGTCATTTGAACACTGTGATTTTCGAAAACGCCACTTATTAGTCTGACAACCTCGCATAGCCTCAGATAAGTGCTGTTTTTTTAGGCATGACACCCCAATTGTGAATTGGAACTTAATTTGTACGATAAGTTCTCATGATGATAAAAAAAAATTATAAGGTTTTGTTTATAGGTATTCTTTTATGAAAAGCAGATGGATAAAATCATTAAAGCAAGTGCCGATACCGAGCCTGCTAGAAACCTAGCAATACTTATTCGGTATGCCTAAATGGTGATTACAAAAAAACAAGGAAACAACTAGAAAATATGCGAATACCTAGCAGCTAAGTTATTCACTTAAATCAGTTGTTATCAATGCGCTAGAATCTGGCTCAGGAAGAGCTGCGTTCTCTCATTTTGTGGATTACCAAAAAACTCCGTCGGGTTATTTTGTTCGACGATCTGCCCTGCATCCATGAAGATTACACGATCTGCAACTTTCTTGGCAAAGCCCATTTCATGCGTCACACAGATCATGGTCATGCCTTCCTCAGCAAGCTCCACCATGACGTCGAGTACTTCGGAAATCATTTCAGGGTCTAAAGCTGAGGTTGGCTCATCAAATAGCATGATTTTAGGGTTCATACATAAAGAGCGAGCAATCGCGACACGTTGCTGTTGCCCACCAGAAAGTTGACCAGGAAACTTATGTGCCTGCTCTGGAATTTTGACGCGTTCCAGATATTTCATCGCTACGGCTTCTGCATCGGCTTTGCTTTGCTTCTGCACCCAGATAGGACCAAGGGTTAGGTTTTCCAGAATCGTCAAATGTGGAAACAGGTTGAAATGCTGAAACACCATGCCAACTTCACGACGAATCGCTTCAATGTTTTTGATGTCTTCAATCATCTCCACCCCGTTTACTATCAACGAGCCTTTTTGGAATTCTTCAAGACGGTTCACACAACGAATCAAGGTTGATTTACCTGAACCTGAGGGACCACAAACGACGATACGTTCACCTTCTTTAACATTAAGGTTAATATCTTTGAGCACATGGAAATCACCATACCATTTGTTCAAATCATTAATTTTAATAACATCATTTTGGGATGCGTCTGTCGTTTTCAATGCTTAAACCTCGATAGTAAATAGTCACGCAACATACTTTTAAGCAGGTTGCGGGCCAAAAGTTCCTAATTTCTATGATCTGTATTGAGCTTACGCTCTATTGATGTAGCGATTAATGACATGCTGTAACAACACACCCAGAAAACAAGACCGACAAACAGATACGCTTCTGTTGAATGCCCACCTAGCCAGTTTGAATTGGTGAGTGCTGTTTGTGCCGTACTCAACATTTCAAAGATACCGATAATGAGCAAGAACGTGGTGTTCTTAAACAGCATAACAAAGGTTGCCAATATATTGGGCATGGAGACTTTGATTACCTGCGGGAAAATGATGAGTGCATTCTTCTGCCAATATCCTAGTCCAATGGCATCTGCTGCTTCATATTGCCCTTTCGGAATTGCTTGAAAACCACCACGAAATACTTCGGCCATATAGCCGGACATAAATAGCACAAGTACAATCCAAACACGCACCAGTTTGTCTACCGTCGTCCCTTCTGGGAAAAACAAGGGCAACATCACCGAGCCCATAAAGAACAAGGCTAAAACTGGCACACCTCTAAAGAACTCGATCAAAATTATTGAGATACTGCGTGCAAGTGGCATTTCTGAGCGTCGTCCCAATGCCCATAAAGCGCCAAGCGGGAAAGCAACAATAATACTCGCTGCTGCCAAAAGGACGTTTAGGGTGAAGCCGCCCCATAGATCGGTACTGACAACCTGTAGACCAATCAAACTACCGTCCAGGATGATCAAACCAATGAACGGCAGTAAAAGAAATAACGGAACGACAATCTTGTTTCTGTACTCTTTCGATATAAAGATGGATAAGGTAATTATGCCAACTAACATCGCCAGTACTAAATTAATACGCCATAATTGTCCATCTGGGTAGCTCCCGTAGAAAAATTGCTTTGACCAAGAGTTAATAAATACCCAACACGCACCCTCTTTGGTACAAGCATCTTGCGAGGTACCCGTCCAATTGGCTGAGAAGAATAACCAGTCAAGCAAGCCGGGTAGTAGCTTCGCTAAAATCGCTACAACAACAATCGTCGCCAACCCATTAAGCCATGATGAGAATAAATTATTTTTTAACCATGCCACTGGACCAACCGTTTTAACAGGAGCAGGTAAATCAGGTAAGACTTTAAATTCTTGCATAGTGGATTCTTATCGAGCGGTGATTTGAGTGCTTTTATTAAATCGGTTCATCACAAAAGAAATAATCATATTAATGACGAAATACACTGCCATGGTCATAAAGACGATTTCTATAGCCTGCCCGGTCTGGTTTAAGGTGGTACCCACAAATACGGTAAATAAATCAGGGTAGCCAATAGCCGTGGCAAGCGTCGAATTTTTGACAAGGCTTTGATATTCACTGTTCAACAGCGGCGTAATAACACGCATTGCCTGGGGAACAACAATCAATGACATAATCTTGCTTTCTTTCATGCCAAGACTGCGTGCTGCTTCAGTCTGCCCATGTGGAACAGCCTGTATCCCTGCCCTAACCGCTTCTGCGATAAACGCCCCCGTATAAATACTCAGCGCTAATGCCAGCGCCATCAGTTCGGGAATAACGGTTATTCCTCCATCAAAGCTAAAACGCCCCATAATCGGATATTCTAAACCGAAGGGTATTCCCGTAATAAGCGTCGCTAACAATGGCAAGCCAAAAAATATCCCTAAACCTGTCCAGAGTACGGGAAATTGCGCGCCCGTTAGCTCTTGACGCTTCTTCGCCCAGCGCCTGAGGAATAAGATTGCAATAAGAGCCACTGCAATCGATAAATAAACAATACTTGAACCACTCTCCCCGATGAGTTTAGGGATAAACAGTCCTTTTACATTGAGGAAAACGGCTTCGCCAATGCTGACACTATCTCTTGCCGCAGTCGGTAAAGCGGCCAGTACGGCGAAATACCAAAAGAAAACTTGTAGTAAAAGTGGGATATTACGGAATGTCTCAACATAAGCAGTGGCTAATTTTTTGATTAACCAGTTTGGTGAGAAATGCGCTACGCCGATTAAAAAGCCAATAATGGTGGCAAGAATGATGCCTATTATCGAAACAAGAATCGTATTGAGCAAACCAACCACGAAGGTTCGACCGTAGGAATAGGTGGCATCAAACGGAATCAAGGACATTAAAATGTCAAAACCCGATGTTGCCTGTAAGAAACCGAAGCCGCTTTTAATGCCACGAGCTTCCATGTTCGCCATGGTGTTAGAGACAATCGTATAGAAAAAATATCCAATGCCAATTAACAAAAGTAATTGGTAGATAAGTGCCCGATTTTTAGGATTGTTATAAAAGGCGTGCTTGGATGAGACCGCTCGCTGATCTTCAGTCATATCATGGGATACCAAGAAATAAGAGAATACAAAAATAAGGGGCTATAGAGGCCCCTTATTTTCAAGATAAGCAATTATCGCATTGCTGGTGAGTATAGAATACCACCATTATTCCATTGTGCGTTCAAACCACGCTTGATCTTAAGTGGTGAATCTTGACCGACGTTACGCTCAAATGACTCAGAGTAGTTACCCACCTGTTTGATGACGTTAAGCGCCCAGTCTTTTGATAGACCCAGCTTCTCACCTAAATCACCCTCTGTACCCAATAAACGTTTTTGACCCGGTTTACCTGATTTTGCTAACTCATCAGCATTTTCAGAGGTTACGCCTTGGAATTCACCTTCGATAGAGGCGTTCACTACCCACTTAGTAATATTGAACCACTTGTCATCACCCTGGCGAACAACGGGACCTAGTGGCTCTTTAGAAATGACCTCAGGCAAAACAATCGCCCCCGCTGGATCTTTTAAACCGATACGCAGTGCATACAGCTGAGATTGATCCGAAACCAAGAAATCACAACGACCTGACTCCAACCCCGTTCGTGTTTGGTCTGATGTATCGAAAGTAACCACTTTGTACTTCATATTATTTTCACGAAAGTAATCAGCAATAGCCAATTCGGTCGAAGTGCCCGCCTGAATACAGGCCGCTGCACCATCTAATTCCAGTGCGCTTTTAACACCAAGTTTTTTGCTTACCATGAAGCCTGTGCCATCATAATAAATCGTACCCGCAAAATTTAGACCCAGTGAGGTATCACGTGTGTGTGTCCATGTGGTGTTACGTGACAAAATATCAATTTCGCCAGATTGTAGCGCCGTGAAACGCTCTTTGGCTGTTAATGGCTTGTAAGTTACCTTTGAAGCATCACCAAGAACTGCTGCTGCTACACCACGACAAACATCAACATCTAAACCGCTCCAACTGCCTTTTTCATCTTTCTGGGAAAAACCAGCTAACCCCGTACTAACACCGCACTTCAACATGCCCGCTTTTTTAACGTCTTCAAGCGTATCTGCCTGCACAGGAGCACTAAACAGAGCAACTGTTGCAAGACCGAATAAAATACTTTTATGCATTACTTTACCTTTTATTTAATGGGTGGATAACGTTACAACGAGCATGGTTCCAGTAGCTATATTGAGTGTGACAGACGAATATCGCCACGGTACCAAGGTAAAAATACCTCAGGAAAACTGCCACTATGAAATTGGTGCGATAAGCGAAGAGAATTGACAGCAGCCACATCTCTATTTTTATAAAACTTTTCTTTCACCTGACTGATTTGAACATGGGTGAAGCTCACGCTCCATACTCATAGTGCCTATCTTAACTCACATTTTGACAAGAATCATGTTGACGATACGATACAAATCAAGCTTACTTGCTCATTTTGTGGTGTTATTCATCGTCATATATGCTGCATTGCAACAAAAAAAACACCCCAAACTGCCATTAACTATTGATATTCTTGAGGGTCGAAAACGCATATTTCTCATGTAGAAACACTATCTCGCAATAAAGAAAGTATCAGGAAAAACACATAATATAATTATATATCAAAACCTTATGAAAAATAAAAAACACAGGCGCTTCAGTAAAAGGGAAATAAAAGCCTGATAACCCGAACAACAAGACCAATAAATTTCAATAGATAGTATTAATTTCAGCATGGGCTAATTTACCCCTAATAGGCTTACTATATTGGTCAGTTGCTATTAAGGAATCTCTAAATAATTCTTCTTTCTCATAAAGTGGCTCAACAATTTATTTAGACACTCCTCGTACTGTCATTGCATAATACACTATTGGAGAACCCATGGGATTAACAGAGAATAATTCAACAATGTTGAACACAAAATCTTCTGATGATTTTCTGTTAGCAAGCTACTTGGCTAGCGTCGCCAAAGGTGAGCTAAATGCTGACCCATACCAAAAAGCAGTGATGGTTGACTTGCAACGTGTCTACAATGACGTTGTCCGTGTACAAAACGAGCCTACCCGCTCCCCTCCTACTCGCTCACGTTTCGGTAATTTATTTTCGATTGTTTCGAGCAAAGCAAAGCCGAAAAAGGACTATGTAAAAGGTCTTTATCTTTGGGGTGGCGTTGGCCGTGGTAAAACGCATTTGGTTGACTACTTTTATAAGCTGTTACCCGATGACATGAAGCTAAGGTTACACTTTCATCGTTTTATGCAGTTGGTTCATGAAGAACTAAAACAGCAAGGTAGTGTTGAAGACCCACTCCACGAAGTTGCTAAAAATATCGCGGCAAAGTCTCATATCCTGTTTCTTGATGAAATGCATGTCACAGACATTACAGATGCGATGTTACTAGGCCGCCTCTTCGAGCATTTATTCGAGCTGGGCCTTGTACTGGTAACAACCTCAAACGTACCACCTAATGGCCTATATAAAGATGGCCTACAACGCCAACGTTTCATTCCAGCCATCGAGTTATTGGAAAAGCACACCAAAGTGGTAGAAATGGGCGGCGATATGGATTATCGACTGCAAACACTGGAACAAGCTGGACTCTACCAAATCGCAACAGGCGCTTTATCTGATCAACGTTTGGAAACCTACTTCCATCAGTTAGCCAGCGTTGAATTACACCAAGATCGTAAAGATATCTTAATCAACCATCGCAATATTCCCGTTAAAATGTGGGCTGACGGCGTAGTGTGGTTTAACTTTCAGGATCTATGCAATACGCCACGCTCATCAGATGACTATACTCAAATAGCAACATTCTTCCATACTGTACTCATTTCTGATATTCCGGTTATGAATAACCATATGGATGATGCCGCACGACGCTTTATTAAGTTAATTGATAGTTTCTATGATATGCATGTGAATATTGTAGTTTCTGCTGAAGCTGAACCAGAAAAGTTGTATACATCTACTAAGTTAGAGTTTGAATTTCAACGCACTACCAGTCGACTTATTGAAATGCAATCGAAGGAATATTTGGCAATTGAACATTTGTCGTAGAACGAGCTTGCATTGGGGATAGCTCATAGGAAAAAGGTATAGAAAATATGAAAAAAAATATTGAAGGATCAGAAGCGCACACGACAGACTCGTCATTAGCGAAAAAAGTAATGACATCAAAGGGCAACAATCCCGTTATACAGCTGGATGAATTAAAAAGAACACTCTCAAAACGCACCCCACTAGATCCGACTCGATACGGTGATTGGGAAAAGAAAGGGCGCTGCATCGATTTCTAAAACTTAGACCATTTAGCTCTATAATCCCATCAAGCTATGGGGAGATTCTGGAGCTAAGCTGACTCGTATTTCGTTAAAAGGTAAAAATATGTCATGGGATGATAAGCGACCAATGTCGCCACACTTGCAGGTTTATAAACTGCCCCTCACCGCCAAACTATCCATTATGCATCGTGGAACAGGAGCGGCTCTCTTTGCTGGTTTAATCCTGATGGTTTTAGTACTTGCATCTGCCGCTGGTGGCGCTGATAGCTGGGCTAGCATGCAAGGCTTCTTATCAAGCTGGTTCGGCAAATTAGTATTGTTCGGCTTCACCTTTGCGCTTTACTACCATCTTTGTAACGGTATTCGCCATCTCGCATGGGATATCGGTAAAGGCTTTGAGCTAAAAGAAGCTGCACAATCTGGAAAAATCGTGATCGGCGCTTCTGTCGCTCTAACTATTCTGACATGGCTACTAGCTTAAGGAGATAGCATGAAAGATTTACGTTCACCCTTAGCAAAAGTAAAAGGGCTTGGCGCTTCAGGCGATGCTACTCATCACTTCTGGGTACAACGCCTCACTGCATTAGCGTTATTCCCTCTGGTTATTTGGCTAAGCATTAGCATTATTGCATTACCTGACATGTCTTATGAGGCATTAGTGGCGTTGTTCCAGAACCCATTTAATGCGGTCATGATGATTGTTCTTGTTCTTGTGTCGCTGCATCATGGTCATCTAGGGATGCAGGTCATTTTTGAAGATTACATTTCTACACACGGCACTCGTTTAGCCGCCATCTTAGTCACTAAGTTCCTTAGTTACTTCCTCATGGCACTCGGTGTTTATTCCGTTCTTAAAATCGCATTGGCAGGGTAAAAGCATATGTCGAAAGAAGATTATAAAGTCATCAATCACGAATACGATGTTGTGATTGTCGGTGCGGGTGGTGCAGGTCTGCGCGCTACACTCGGAATGGCAACTGCTGGCCTTAGTACAGCATGTATTACTAAAGTATTTCCAACACGAAGCCACACCGTTGCAGCTCAAGGTGGTATGTCTGCGGCACTTGCCAACATGGGAGAAGACAACTGGAAATGGCACATGTACGACACGGTTAAAGGTTCAGATTGGTTAGGTGACCAAGATGCCATCGAATACATGTGTCGCGAAGCCGTTCCTGCCGTTATCGAACTAGAGCATTTCGGTGTTCCGTTCTCACGGACCGAAGAAGGTAAGATCTACCAACGTCCTTTCGGTGGTATGACAACGAACTTTGGTGAAGGTATTGCACAACGTACGTGTGCTGCCGCTGACCGTACTGGCCACGCTATTCTACATACACTATATCAACAATCCTTAAAGCATAAAGCGGAATTCTACGTTGAGTACTTTGCTACTGACTTGATCATGGAAGACGGTGAATGCAAAGGAGTGATGGCGTGGGATTTAACCACGGGCGAACTGCACTGTTTCCGTGCACATCAGGTTGTTCTTGCAACGGGCGGTAGTGGTCGTGCTTACTTCTCTGCCACATCTGCACACACCTGTACGGGTGATGGTAGTGCGATGGTGTTACGAGCTGGCTTACCCCTACAGGACATGGAATTTGTTCAATTCCACCCAACAGGTGTCTACGGCGCAGGTGTTTTGATTACCGAGGGTGTTCGTGGTGAAGGGGGTTATCTAACCAACTCTGAAGGCGAGCGCTTCATGGAACGCTATGCGCCTAACGCGAAAGACTTGGCATCACGTGATGTTGTTTCACGTTCTATGACTATCGAAATCAACGAAGGCCGCGGTGTTGGCCCAGATAAAGACCATATCTTCTTGAACTTACAACATCTTGGTTCAGATGTTATTAACGAACGCCTTCCAGGTATCGCAGAAAGTGCGCGTATCTTTGGTGGTGTTGATGTATCTAAAGACCCAATCCCAGTCATACCTACCGTGCACTATAACATGGGCGGTATTCCAACGAACTATCACGGTGAAGTGGTTACCATGAAAGATGGCGACCCTGATTCAACCGTACCTGGATTAATGGCCATTGGTGAGTGTGCTTGTGTATCGGTACACGGAGCAAACCGCCTAGGGTCAAATTCATTATTGGATATCATCGTATTTGGTCGTGCTGCTGCTATTCGCGCTGCGGAATTGATTGCACCAAACACACCACATCAGCCACTTACTGAAGGGGTGTTTGAACATTTACTAGCACGCTTTGATAAGACTCGTAATGCATCAGGTGAGATCTCAACCGCTGAGATTCGTGACCAAATGCAACGCACCATGCAGAAGTATGCCGCCGTATTCCGTACGGGTGAAAGCATGAAAGAAGGTGTTGAAGAAATGCAGAAAATCTTCGATAGTTTTGAAAATGTTGGCATCAAAGATCGCGGCATGCAGTGGAACACTGACCTACTAGAAACGCTAGAATTAGAAAATCTATTAGCTCAAGCACAAACCATTATTACAGGTGCCCTGAATCGTGAAGAAAGCCGCGGTGGTCATGCTCGTGAGGACTTCACCGAGCGTGATGACGAAGACTGGATGAAGCATACATTGGCATGGGTTAATGATGCTGGCAAGGTTAACTTCGACTATCGCCCTGTACATATGTACACCTTGTCGGATGACTGTGACGTTATCCCACCTAAGAAACGCGTTTACTAGGAGTATTTAAGATGGCTGAATTTAATCTACCCGTGAACTCTATTGTTAAAGAGGGTAAATATTTTAAAGCTCCAGAAGGCGCAAGCAATATTCGTAAATTTGTGATCTATCGTTATGACCCATCAAATGACGATAACCCAAGCACAGACACATACGAAGTTGATATGGATACTTGTGGTCCAATGGTGTTAGATGCACTTCTGAAAATTAAAGATGAAATGGACTCTACGGTTGCGCTTCGACGCTCATGTCGTGAAGGTATTTGTGGCTCTTGTTCAATGAATATCGACGGTAGCAATACTCTAGCTTGTACGAAAGCTATCGATGACATTGACGGCGATGTTGCAGTCTACCCACTTCCGCATCAGCCTATTGTGAAAGACTTGGTCTCAGATTTAACCAATTTCTACGCACAATATGCGTCGGTTGAACCTTGGATGAAAACCGATGCGCCTGTCTCTCCGGACAAAGAGCGTCTACAATCGAAGGAAGACCGTGAGAAGTTAGACGGCTTATACGAATGTATCTTATGTGCATGCTGCTCAACCAGTTGCCCAAGCTATTGGTGGAACAGTGACCGCTATCTTGGTCCTGCAGCACTTTTGAATGCTTACCGTTGGATCAATGATTCACGTGATGAAGCCACGGGTGAGCGACTTGACGACCTAGAAGACCCATTCAAACTCTATCGTTGCCACACCATTATGAATTGTGCAGAAGCTTGTCCAAAAGACTTAAATCCGGCAAAAGCCATTGCTGATATTAAGCATTTGATGGTTAAACGTAAATTATAGTTGTCTGCACTGGGCTGAAGATGTTTAAATCTTCAGCTCATAACGCACAGCAGAGACAAAAAATGAGTGAGTTATCACACCTAAAATGGCGTTGCCGACGGGGCACAAAAGAGCTGGATCTTATTATGAATAAGTATCTTGACGAGCATTATGCTGACCCCAATTCATCTGCAGATGAGGCATCCAGAGGGGCTTTTAAAGAACTTCTAAACTTGGAAGACCCAACACTATACGCTATGTTATTGGGAGATATAGAGGGTGAAAATGCCGCTCAAATAGCACTACTGCAAACATTGAGAGACATGAATTCGGTCTCAAAATAATTCTTATCATTGATCCCTTACTGGAGAACAGAATAATGTCCTTTCCTGAATCGTTTTATCGTTGGAGACCTCACCCTTGGCATGGTCTAGAAGTTGGCCCTGAACTACCTAGCGTAGATGTCGTTCATGCTTACATCGAAATCACACCTTTCGATCAAGTAAAATACGAAACAGACAAGAAGACGGGCTACTTATTTGTAGATCGTCCTCACAGAACATCTTCACAACCACCAGCACTTTATGGCTTTGTACCAAGAACTTATTGTGGCAAACGTACTGCTAAGCTAATGGACAGTGGCGAACTAAAAGGTGACAAAGATCCACTGGATATTTGTGTATTATCTGAGCGCCCTATTACTCGTGCTGATATCGTATTGAATGCCCGTGTACTGGGTGGTCTACCCATGATCGACGGCGGCGAAGCTGACGACAAGATCATTGCTGTTCTTGAGAACGATTACGTACTATCTGGTGCAAAAGACATTTCTGATCTACCACCTGTATTGATCGAACGTCTTAATCACTACTTCATGACATACAAAATGCAGCCAGGCAAAGAGCTATCCGTTTCTATCGGCGAGCCTTATGGCCGTGAGCATGCATTGGAAGTTATCAAAGCAGCGACAGAAGATTACAACGAAAAATATGGCGACTAAATCCTAGCTGGCATGCATTAAGGAGAATGACGATGTCGAATGTAACCCATCTTTCACCGCAAGAATCTTACGATTTTCTACAACGTGAACCGAAAGCAAGCTTCATCGACATTCGATCGTCCATGGAATACCTATTCGTAGGTCACCCTAAGGGGGCGGTACACATTGCATGGATTGATGAACCTGATTGGGAAATCAATCCTAACTTTGTCAAAGAAGTTAGCAGGACCGTTGAGAAAAAAGCAAAAAGTGATCCAAAAGAAGCGCCTATTGTACTCATCTGCCGAAGCGGTGTACGCACCCTTGAAGCAGCAGAAGTACTTGAAGACGCTGGTTTCAACAACATCATTCATGTTGTTGAAGGCTTCGAAGGCGAACGTGATGATGACTTTCATCGCAGCACAATGGGTGGCTGGCGATTCCGTGGTTTACCATGGGAACAGTGCTAATTCTTTCTTAATGCATGACCAATAAACGGCTGTCTTCTGACAGTCGTTTATTATTAGCTCTATTCTTCCCTCCATCTATCAGCCCCCCAAAAAAAACAGCGCTTCAACACAATCCTCACCATGGTTTCATGAATGAGTACTTTTACTGCTGCTCTACTTCCCATAATCACCATTATCATTCTGGGTTATCTACTTAAACGCAGTCATTTCCTGCCTGAGAACACTTGGTCAGGTATAGAAAAACTCAGCTACTACGTACTTTTTCCAGCACTTCTGGTTCGAACGTTAGGTAGTCAATCTATTAACGGTGTTCCTTGGCCCAGCATACTTTTGGTTTTGTCATCTGTCTTACTATTTGCAGCTTTAGCGCTGGTTATCTGGTATCGAATACAGTCATCAATAAATGGAGCCACTTTCACCTCCATCTTCCAAGGTGGTATACGCTTTAACACCTACATCGCATTAGCCGTTTCACAAGCCTATTTTGGCGCAGAAGGATTAGCTTTAGCCGCCGTAACCGCTGGTTTTATGATTATCTTAATCAATCTGCTTTGTATTTCAGCATTCGTCTTGTGGGGAGAGAAAAATCATAAAAATGGCACCAGCTTTTTGCGAGAGGTTTTTGGAAACCCCTTAATTATTAGCTGCGGGATCGGCTGGTTTTTGAGCCTTAGTAATATCGGCATGCCAACCGCGCTAGACAATATTCTGCGTATTATGGGTAACGCCGCTTTGCCTTTGGGTCTTCTTGCCGTTGGAGCGGCACTGAAACCCAAAGCTATTCATGGTCATCTAAAAGCCATATTACTTGCATCATTCGTACAATTTGGCTTAAAACCTTTCAGTGTCTTATTACTTATCACGACACTTGGCTTAACAGGAATACCAGCCAGTGTATTGATCATTTTCTTTATGACGCCCACCGCTCCAGCCGCCTATATCCTTGCACGTCATTTAGGGGGCGACACTGAAACCATGTCTTCAATCATTACTTTTCAAACTATTCTGGCATTTCTCATCATGCCAATCATTGCAGCATTAATGCTCCCATAACAACTTTAATAAGTTAGTTTTTTACCCTACTATGGCAACATCTCCCCCTAAGAAAAAACTGGCTTAAGTAATTGTCCAAAACCGCTGCCTGCCTGGTAGCAGTTTTGAAGAACCTATCTTCAAAGCATGATAGTACTGTGAAATATATTCTGATTACCGACTTCCATTGCTGCTACGCTAAAACAGCACTGGCTAATGGATATCGCACCAACCTATAAACGAATGCCTATGTGTTTAGCATTCTATCTACACTTCATGTGATTTAGAAAAAGTGTTTTGCAAGCACATCAATACATAGATGCTTAGAGTTACTTATAACAACCGTTTAGATTTACGCAAACCTATAAGCTTGTGCTTAAATTATCACCGCCAAAAATGTTAAATAATAGGAATTCCTACCTTGGCAGCCCTTGGTGGAATTCGTACCATCAAATTGAGTCAACAATAAGAGTCCCACAAACCCAAAAGTTGATTCCTCGTGGTGCCGAAGCCACAGGCAAAGGGGAGTAGTCATTGTGCGAGGAAGGTCACGTTCTTATTGTGTTGTTTAAGAACATCTTCTTCGCATTTTTTTACTTACTTAGATCCACATTCCACACCGAACATTTCAATTAAACCCTCATATCAAGTGTTTGCTTAATATTTACCTTCGCCTTTTCTTTTTTTTGGGCCATAATTTAACCATCTTCTTTAAAAGTCGCCTTGAGATGTCGACTTAAGCTAACCCGACTCAATGACTGATTTTAGTAAAGATCTTGGAAAATTTGCGAGTAAACTCTGCTTCTGCACGACGTTTAAAGAGTCCTTCGCTATTTTTGATGAGCAGATAAAAGACCTGGGCTTTAAAAGCACTCTCTACAGCTATCTACCCAAAGTTGCTCTTGACCACAATCATCACTGCACACCCATTTTTGCAGTATCTGATACCTTCGATCAACACTTTCTACAGCATTACCTAGAAGATGGACTTGATCAATATGATTACGGTATTCGACAAATTATTGAGGGTAATATGGCGACCATTGACTGGGCTAGTGCGGTTAAAAACCACTCGATGTCAGAAAAAGAAAAACAGGTTTTTACTCTTGCCTCTGCCGATTACCGTATGCGCAATACGCTTACGATTCCTTGCCTCTCTGGGAGCCGCGGAGTTGCGGGTGCAAGTTTTATTACTGATGATAACAATCAACATTTTACACTGTTAAAGAAAGAAACCTATGACACACTTTATACCACTACGAAGCTTTTTCACAATCACATCATGAGCAATACGTTTGAGTTCAGCACATTTGTACAACCTCTGCTAGGGCCTTTCAATCAAACAGAAAAAGCCGTGTTGAGAAATCTACCAAAGGGATTACCAGTAGCCAGTATTGCCAATGATATTGGAAAAAGCGTCCGATATACCGACAATGTGATTCGTAATTTGCGTATCAAGTTTGGAGGCGTGGATGATGAGGACAGGCCAAATATTTCGACAGCCCGGCTCATTTATCATATCGGACTTATGTCATTAGATGACGAGCTATTATAATCTTGCTTTATCTATGTCAGATCCGTCTGAGGTGTTTTGTAATTCGCGTTGAGCACTTCCAGAAAACGCGCAGCAGGTGCTGATATTGACTTGCCTTTGCGAATAGCATAACCATATTTGCGTACAGGAAAATATTTATCTAATGGAATCACGGCAAACTTACCCTCATCTTCCTCTGTGAGACAGAGACGGGTTACTATGGATAAGCCCATACCAATGGATACAAAGCGCTTTACGACTTCCCAACCCCCTGTCTCCAAAACAATTTTATAATTAACACCGTTTAAAGCAAAGACCATTTTCACTAAACGCCAACTACTGAAATGTGTTGAGGGTAACACCAAACCATATTGGCCAATATCATTCAACGTGACATTTTCAATCTTGGTAATAGGATGACCAATGGGGGCAATCAAGACTGGATCAAAAGAAATAAAAGGGTGATATTCCACATCCTTTGGGACAGTCAATAAAGAGCAAATAGAAATATCTGCGCTTTCAGACATGAGCATTTTATGCCCGTCATCTCCCGCAACATTAGCAATTTTTAGACGAATACCAGGATATTGTGAAGCAAAGGATTGTAGCGGCTTGGGCAAAATATAAAGAATCGTTGATTCTTCAGCAGTGATTGTGAGTTGCCCTATGCTTAAGTCACCATACTGCGCTTCAAAGGTATCTTTAATATGATCAATACCAAGCACGAGTGGCTGAACAATATCATAAAGGATTTCACCTTCAGTGGTTAGATTCAGTTTTGGGCCATGACGTTCAAATAACTTAACAGCAATTTGCTCTTCCAAGGTTTTGATTTGCAGTGAAATCGTTGGCTGACTAGCCAGAAGTACTTCTGAAGCCTTACTCATGCTCCCCTCTTGTACAGTGATGCAGAAAGCACGAAGTTCTTTAAGCAGATTACAGGTTTTCATGTGTTTTTGATGTGACCTAATTTAGGAAGAAACAAATGTAAATGCCCCACAAATACTCGTAAAACAATAGTAAAACTGTATCAGAGTATATCTTATACGCATTCATTTACCGCAGAATTATTGGTTTTTTCTAGATATGTCGCTCACAAAAAAGCCCCGCTTACGCGAGGCTTTTTCATTGAGCTAAATAAAACTAAGCTCTTTGGCGCTTATGCTGCTGCGATAGGAATCACATTCGCAGTTTCTGCCGCATGCTGGTAACTTTCAATTTCATTGAAGTTCAAGTAACGATAGATATCGTCAGCCATCGTGTCGATGTCTGCTGCATATTCCATGTACTCAGCAACGGTTGGAAGTTTACCCATGATCGCCGCAACCGCCGCCAATTCAGCAGACGCTAGATACACATCAGCACCATCACCTAAGCGATTAGGGAAGTTACGTGTTGAGGTAGATACTGCCGTGCTCTTAGGTGCGATACGTGCCTGGTTACCCATACACAGTGAACAACCTGGCATTTCAGTACGTGCTCCAGCTACACCAAATACGTTGTAGTAGCCTTCTTCACTTAACTGATGCTCGTCCATCTTTGTCGGTGGTGCAATCCACAAACGTGTTGGAACCGCACCATTCGTCTTCTCCAGCAACTTACCTGCTGCACGGAAGTGGCCAATGTTTGTCATGCAAGAACCGATGAACACTTCTTGAATATCAACACCAGCAATTTCAGATAATGGCTTAACATCATCAGGATCGTTAGGACATGCGAGTAGAGGCTCTTTGATATCAGCCAAATCGATTTCGATAATCTCAGCGTATTCTGCATCCGCATCCGCTTCCATAAGATCAGGCGTCGCCAACCATTTTTCCATCTCTTGAATACGGCGAGAAATCGTACGCTCATCACCATAGCCTTCAGAAAGCATCCACTTCAACATAACGATGTTCGACGTTAAGTACTCAGTGATAGGCTCTTTATTTAGCTTGATTGTACAACCAGACGCCGAACGCTCAGCAGACGCATCAGAAAGCTCAAATGCCTGCTCAACTTTAAGATCAGGAAGACCTTCGATTTCTAGTACACGACCAGAGAATACGTTCTTCTTGCCTTCTTTAGCGACCGTCAATGTACCTGCTTGTAAAGCTGCGTAAGGAATGGCATTGACAAGATCACGTAATGTGATACCTGGCTGCATTTCACCTTTGAAGCGAACCAGTACTGATTCAGGCATATCAAGCGGCATAACACCTGTTGCTGCACCGAATGCGACTAGACCAGAACCTGCTGGGAATGAAATGCCAATGGGGAAACGCGTATGTGAATCACCACCTGTACCAACCGTATCAGGAAGCAACATACGGTTTAACCAAGAATGGATTACACCGTCACCTGGACGCAGCGATACACCGCCACGCGTCATAATGAAATCAGGTAGGTTATGATGTGTATTGACATCGATCGGCTTAGGGTAAGCCGCTGTGTGACAGAATGACTGCATGGTCAAATCAGCTGAGAAGCCTAGACATGCGAGGTCTTTCAACTCATCACGCGTCATTGGCCCCGTCGTATCCTGAGAACCCACTGTCGTCATTTTAGGCTCACAGTACATACCAGGACGTACACCTTCCAGGCCGCATGCTTTACCTACCATCTTCTGTGCAAGCGTATAACCTTTGCCAGTGTCTTCAGGCACATCAGGTACACGGAATAGATCAGAACCCTCTAGTCCTAGTGCTTCACGTGCACGAGTCGTCAAACCACGACCGATGATTAATGGAATACGACCATTTGAACGCACTTCATCAAGGATCACGTTTGGCTTCAATGTGAATTCAGAAACAACATCATCAGTGCCATGCGATTTAACCACACCTTCGTATGGATAAACATCTACAACGTCACCCATTTCCATCTTGCTAACGTCCATTTCGATCGGCAATGCACCCGCATCTTCCATGGTGTTGAAGAAGATAGGAGCAATTTTACCACCGAAGCAATAGCCGCCTTCACGCTTGTTAGGAATGTTAGGGATATCAGTCCCCATGTGCCATAGCACAGAGTTAGTCGCTGATTTACGCGATGAACCTGTACCAACAACATCACCAACATAAGCGAGTGGGAAACCTTTTTCTTTAAGCTCATTAATCAGCTTGATTGGCCCCAATTTGCCTTGCTCATCAGGTTCGATACCTGGACGTGCCATTTTCAACATTGCATTGGCATGAAGTGGGATATCAGGACGCGACCAAGCGTCAGGTGCTGGCGAAAGGTCATCAGTATTTGTTTCACCTGGTACCTTAAATACCGTTACTGTGATCTTTTCTGCAAGCTCTGGATTAGACGTAAACCAATCACCTGCAGCCCAAGATTCCATGATGGTTTTGGCATGAGCATTACCCGCATCCATTTTGTCTTTAACATCATAGAACGCATCAAACATAAGCAGGGTACGTGACAAGGCTTTAACGGCAATCGGTGCAATCTCTTCATCATCCAATGCTGAGATTAGTGGTTGGATATTGTAGCCACCCAACATAGTACCTAATAATTCAGTTGCCTTTTGCTTATCAATCAATGGTGATTCTGCTTCACCGGTTGTAACAGCCGCAAGGAAGGCGGCTTTAACATAAGCGGCTTCGTCAACACCTGCAGGTACACGATTGATCAAAAGGTCTAATAGGAAATCCTCCTCCCCAGCAGGTGGTTGCTTTAACAGCTCTACCAAACTAGCCATTTGCTCAGCGTTTAACGGCTGTGCTGGAATCCCCTCTTTAGCACGCTCTTCCGCATGCTGGCGATAATCAGATAACATTTTTTATCTCCTTAAATAATAATCTTTTCACGACTCGGTGAGTGTGAGTAACGGCTCAAGCCACACAAAAACTGCCAGATTACACTAAAAGCAACATTACATGGAGTAACAATCACCTTTGGCGCAGAGCTGGCAATACAATCTGAGTAACGACAAGCTGTAGGAACTTTTATCGTTCATCCATTGGCGTATAATCGCGAATTTCTTCACCTGTATATAATTGACGAGGACGACCAATACGACACTGGCTATCATTCATCATTTCGTTCCACTGTGAGATCCAACCAATGGTTCTCGACATGGCGAAAATAACGGTAAACATATTCATCGGAATTCCCATTGCCAGGAAAATAACCCCTGAATAGAAATCGACGTTAGGATACAGACTACGCGACTTAAAGTAATCATCTTCAAGTGCCACTTTCTCGAGCGCCATTGCCGTGTCAAGCATCTGCTGGATCCGTTCACCACCTTCATGATCCTTCAGTACATCATGACAGACTTCACGAATGATTTTTGCACGTGGGTCGTAGGTTTTATAAACACGGTGACCAAATCCCATTAATCGGAATGGATCTTCCTTATCTTTAGCTCGCGCAACAAAATCTTCAACGG
>CACVAY010000043.1 GCA_902727985.1 uncultured Thiotrichaceae bacterium
TCTCCATCCTACTAATTTTCATGACCGCTCTGCTTTCCAATGTCATGAAACAACGCCGTAAAGATCGTGTGTTAAAAGAAATGCAGGATTTTCACATTACGATGCAGGTCGATGGTGACAAGCAGGTATGGGGGAAAATGCAGATTTACTCGAATGGGCTTGAGCTGCAATACAGCAATATGCATCGCAACAGTGCCGGTGAATTGACCTCCAGTTACATTATGCATCAAGACGATATAGACAGAATCGGCTTGTTCTATCGGTTCCACAATGAGCTTTCTCTGAAAAACCAGGCACGTCGTAAAAAAGAAGTAGAAGGAACCATCAACCCCAGCATTTACAGTCGCACAAAACGCATTCTGAGAAATCTCATCAATGCCTTCAATGATGCAATCAATGAAGCACTGGGGGCTTTTCTTTCACGCATGAAAGGTCATAACAGTGCCGTTGCGCAACAAGATACGTATTTAAGAAAGGTCGGCATCAGTGCGCTTGGCTTAGTAGGTAATGTTTATGATCCCATTTTTGAACGCTTCATCAACAAACGTGTTGTCATTGTCGTGCAAGGCGAAAAAGACAAGCAAAACTACTCAGGATTCTTAAAAGAATACTCTCCGAGCTGGCTTTCCTTGCTGGACTGTCGGATTAGACAAAAAGACACCCTCAATATTACCGACATCCAGCGCGTGCGCATGCAACGTAATATTGATATTGAGATAACCTTATTAGAAAATAATGGAAAAGTGATACTTGATGTAACGGTTCAGAATTTTGGCATTCATGCACTCAAAGTCATCGCGATCCGTGATGCTTCAAATTACTATAAAGAAATTAACCGCACACTTAACCGTGAAGACTCATTGTCACTACGCCTTGATAATTTACCAGACGCTGAAACACAGCAGGTTAATACCGACAAGCTTCCCATGACCTTTTCCATGATTGCTCCTGAAAGACAAACCGAGCAGCCAACCCTGGACACAGCAATTTATCAAGAATTTCTCCCTGATCTTACCTTGGTGTTTTATACCGAACGCGTGGCGGATATTTACATCCCACGTTCTTTAGGAGTCTTGCGCAATAGTGCGGATGTAGAAGAATAAGCTGCTTTTCACTCTTAGCTATGTCTAGTCATAACGTAACGGATAGTTATTAACAGGGGCTGGGTTTCGCGGCTGTACCTGATAGGGTTGTTGATAAGAAACGGGTACGACTGGGGCTGCTGCCTGTGGTTGCATCTCTGTCGTCATTACTGGCGTTTTATTCATTGTCTTTGGCACTTTTAACAAAACAGGACGTGTGTAAGTAGGACGCGGCAAATTTGTTCTACTACCAAAAGGCATCATGGTGTTCATCATAGAAAGTGGCTTTGACACGCTACGATTCATCTCCCAAACACTATTACTCATATTACCAGTGGTTGCCGCAATATTATGCGTAGAAATAGACATTTCTGAGACACCTTCTTTCATCGCTGGAATATTATGACTAATAGTCTCATTCATCTCCTGCATGTCGTCAGACATAGGTGGCAAGGTTTTCTCCAAAATATTGGTCATACGATGAACATCTTGAGATAAGGCTTCCATGCGCTGCAACATGCCATAAATAAGATAAAACCCAAAGACAGCGAGAATAACAAAAGCCACCATGGCAGGGAACACCGCATAACGCCAGCGGTTTTCGAAGGATTGCATTTCTCCTTCGATCACTTCATCATGCGTAAGCTTTTCATGATTTAGTAAAGTCTCAGACATATCTGTGGCCTCGTTTAATATTAGCAAATAATGATACACTAATATTGTTTGTTATTAAACTACCCGCCTTTAAAAACATTAATACCCAATTCAGCCGCACTATTTATTGCCTTAAAACCACATTTTTAACGTGTATTTTGTGGTAGATAGCATAAACACCGCCACATATCGCACTCAATTGGTGCAATTGAATATTAACGACCTTATTTTGTGCATAACCGTGTCTTTTAACCAACACCATAGGAAATTACTCACAAATAAAGTCTCGTAATACTCACTATTGCATATTAATAGCACCAAGCTGTACTCATAACACAACACCTCACCACTAATAGATGTCTATAAGTGCTTTCTTATTGATTTAAGGCAAGAGAAAAATATAGAAAAAAACCTTTCTTTAGATTTTTGGCACACTAATTGCTATATGTTTCCCGTATCTCGCAGATCAATATGTTCAAGCGCGACAATATAAATTTTAAGTAGAGAAATATACTGAGGTATTTATGAAAAATTCTAAAAAGATTCTTACTGCTGCTATCGGTGCAGCTTTACTATCAACGGCAACTATCATCCCTACTGCTTCTGCTGAAGTTGCAGCCTCTGTAACAGTTGCTAATAAGTACTTATGGCGTGGCCTTGATTTGGGCGCTGGTGACGCAGCCGTTTCTGGTGATTTAACGGTATCTAATGCTTCAGGTGCATACGCAGGAATATGGGGATCATCAGGTGATGCAGCACTAGGAAGTGAGTATGACCTTTATGCTGGTTGGGGTGGTAAAGTCGGTGCTATTGATCTTGACGTTAGCGTTTGGTCTTACAACTACCCTAGTTCTGACATTGATCCAGGTGAAGCGACTGATTTAGTGGTTTCTGTGGGTGCAAATGGCTTCAACGGAACACTTTATGAAGCCGTTCAAGGTGATGATGATAATGATTATCGCTACGTAACCTTGGGCTATGAGATGGGGAAATACAGCGGAATGCTAGGTATTCACGATTTTGAAAATACTGACGGCAATCCAACACATCTTCAATTGGGCTACAACTATAACGACAATGTAAGCTTTGCTGTAAGCAGCTTCGTTTCTGACGATGACTCTGCTGCCGGTATTGCTGCAGGTGCTGACTCTGATCCTCAATTCCTTGTTAGCTATAGCTTAGACATTAAGTAATACAACTCTCGATATTGAGAATTAATAAAACCCTGACCTATTTACTATGGTCGGGGTTTTTTTTGCCCTCTAAAAACACCCATAAAATATTTTCCAATAACACGATCAGCAACAGTGCAGGAAGAAATTATTACGCACCTTCATTGATCCCATCTCAGCTTGATGAAAAAACCAAGCGATAAGGAAAGACTATGCATATCAATTGCAGCTATATCTAGCCCCCGCCAAAAAACTCCTAATCATCTGATAAAAAAATACTTTCAAGAATAATTACCGCATGAACCGTTTAAAAAACACGCTAACTCAACTTTCTGGCACGGTTCATGCTTTACCTGAAATAGTCAGTAAATGACCTTCCCATAAAGTAGACAACAAGGAACCCCTTAATATGTCAATAAGAAAAACTCTGAAACGCAGCCTGACAGCATTAACGATCGGAGCAGCACTCACTGTTTCAGCGATTGCTTCAGCTGAAGAAACGATCAAAGTCGGTGTATTACACTCCCTCTCTGGTACCATGGCTATCAGTGAGACCACACTGAAAGATACCGTATTAATGCTTATCGAAGAGCAAAACAAGAAAGGCGGAGTGCTTGGTAAAAAACTAGAAGCGGTTGTAAAAGACCCTGCCTCTGACTGGCCATTATTCGCTGAAAAAGCCCGTGAGTTATTAGAGAAAGATAAAGTTGCCGCGACTTTCGGTTGCTGGACATCGGTATCACGTAAATCCGTATTACCCGTTTATGAAGAACTGAACGGCTTATTATTCTACCCCGTGCAATACGAAGGTGAAGAATCATCGAAAAACGTTTTCTACACAGGTGCCGCGCCCAATACACAGGCCATTCCTGCTGTTGATTACTTGATGAAAGATTTGGAAGTGAAGCGTTGGGTACTGGCGGGTACTGACTATGTTTATCCACGTACGACCAATAAGATTCTTGAAGCGTATTTGAAATCAAAAGGTGTCGAAGAAAAAGACATCATGATCAACTACACACCTTTCGGTCACTCTGATTGGCAATCAATCGTTTCTGACGTAAAGAAATTCGGCTCTGAAGGTAAGAAAACAGCGGTTGTTTCAACTATCAATGGTGATGCAAACGTACCATTCTATAAAGAACTCGGCAACCAGGGCATTTCTGCTGAAGACATTCCTGTTGTTGCATTCTCGGTAGGTGAAGAAGAGCTTTCTGGTATTGATACCAAACCATTGGTTGGTCACTTGGCAGCATGGAACTACTTCATGAGTGTTGAGGATGAGAAGAACGCAGCGTTTATCAAATCATGGAAAACCTTCATTAAAGATGACAAGCGTGTAACCAACGATCCTATGGAAGCAACCGTTATTGGTTTCAACCTTTGGGTACAAGCTGTTGAGAAAGCCGGCTCTACTGATCCAGACAAAGTTGAAAAAGCCATCATCGGTCTTGAAACACCCAATATGACAGGTGGCATAGCAAAAATGTTACCGAATCATCACATCACTAAGCCTGTACTTATCGGTGAAATTCAGGAAGATGGACAGTTTGAAACCGTATGGCAGACTGAAAAAGAAGTACCCGGAGATGCGTGGTCTGACTTCCTTGAATCATCAAAAGTCGTTATTGCTGACTGGACAGGTAAAGAAACCGGCGGCAAGCCATGTGGTAACTACAATACAACAACCAAAAAGTGCTCTGGTCAAAATTTTGAATAAATATAGATCAGTATGATGCACAGCTTGGAGGGTATCTGAAAATAATCGGTGATGACTTCTCCTTTGATCCGCATGACAGGGAAAGACGAAACGACAGTCACATTCCCTGCAGATACCCTTCCTTTTCAATTTTACTTGGTTAGATATGAGCTATAGAACTTTTGATGCAACGAAACATCTACGCACTATCGTACTTACCGCTTTCTTTAGTGTTATTGCCAACACAACCGTATGGGCAGAAGCAACATCTGATATTGACGAAACCACCACTACCGCCCCCGTTCAAACACCCAATAATTCGATTTCAGAGATATCAACGCCCTCCTCCTCTGATCAAGAAAAGACTGACTCCGTTGAAGAAAACAGCGTTAGCGACACCACTAAAACAATACCTCCTTCAGAAGATGTTTTCGCAGTAGCCACCAGCTTATTAACTGAAAAGTCATTCAAGAAAAAAGAACAGGCTATCGACCTGCTTATCAATAGTAATGACGAACGCGCTAAACAATGGTTAGCCGTGATGCTGAAAGGCAAACTCTACTATCACAAACAAGATAAGTTTATCGCCTTCGTACAAGGTAGCAAAATTACACAAGCAGCAAACAACGAAGTCCTTGAGAACACCACCAAAAAGGCCTTCAAAAAAGTCACTATCAATAACAAATTACGAAAATTAATAAAAGCAGGTATCGCCAAGCTAAGTCTCTCTAGCCCTGACCCTGAAACGCGCCTTAAATCCGTCAACACGATGCTCGGTAATATCACCCCTGAAAGCGCTGAAATTCTTGCAAAGCTTGCTGATAATGAAAAAGACAAGAAAGTGCGTAAAGCTATGCTACTTGGCATGGCTATGTCAACGCTCAATACGGGAACGAAAGAACAACAACTTCAGGCTATTAAAGATGTCTCGGGTAGCTTGCATGCCTCTGCGCGTTCACGCCTTAGTGATCTAAAAAATTCCGATGATAAGGATATTTCAGCAGCAGCCATCAAAGCCCTGGAAAAGATTGAAACCAAAGTAAAAATGTACGGTCACGCAGAAACCTTATTCTTTGGTCTCAGTCTCGGCTCCGTGCTGGTACTAGCCGCTATTGGTTTAGCCATCACTTTTGGCGTGATGGGTGTTATCAATATGGCACATGGTGAGTTGATTATGCTGGGTGCATACACCACCTATATCGTGCAGCAACTTATGCCCAAGTATATTGACTACTCCTTATTCGTTGCGATTCCACTGGCATTTATTGTCTCAGGTATAGTTGGTATTTTGATCGAGCGAACCGTCATACGTCATTTGTATGGCCGGCCATTGGAAACCTTACTTGCCACATTCGGTATTAGCCTGATTCTGCAACAGCTAGTGCGTACGGTTATTTCTCCACAGAATGTTCCAGTATCCAATCCGTCATGGATGTCTGGCGCACTTGAAGTCAACAGTATTCTATCGCTGACGTATAACCGCCTCTATATCATCCTATTCTGCCTGCTGGTCTTCGCCGCACTCTTCTACATTATGCGAAATAGCTCACTAGGTTTGCAGGTTCGTGCAGTCTCGCAAAACCGTAATATGGCAAGGGCCATGGGGGTTCGATCCGCCCGTGTTGATGCCTTAACCTTTGGCTTAGGCTCTGGTATCGCGGGTGTCGCAGGCGTTGCGCTTAGCCAGCTCACCAATGTTGGCCCCAACCTCGGCCAAGCCTATATTATCGACTCCTTTATGGTCGTGGTCTTTGGTGGAGTCGGAAATCTTTGGGGTACTCTCGTTGCTGGACTCTCACTAGGTGTCATCAATAAGGTAATGGAACCTTGGGCAGGCGCCGTTCTCGCCAAGATTTTAGTCCTTATTTTCATCATTCTGTTTATTCAAAAACGTCCGCGCGGGCTATTCCCGCAAAAAGGACGAGCGGCAGGAGATTAGACCCATGTTCATATCAAGAATATTACAAGATGACCGTGGCGGAAAAGTCATGCTATTGGTATTGGCATTCGTCACCATCGTTGTCCCTGTTTTGAACCTTATGGTTCCCGCAGGTCATCCACTGCATTTATCTACCTATACCGTTACCTTACTAGGCAAATATCTAACTTACGCCCTATTGGCTATTTCAGTCGATTTGGTTTGGGGATATCTCGGTATTTTAAGCCTCGGTCATGGTGCCTTCTTTGCCTTGGGTGGTTATGCCATGGGCATGTATCTGATGCGCCAAATTGGTGATCGCGGTGTTTACGGCAACCCTGATCTACCTGACTTCATGGTTTTCCTAAACTGGACTGAGCTACCCTGGTTCTGGCAAGGCTTCGATATGTTCTGGTTTGCCATACTGATGGCAATGGTTGTGCCTGGAGTGCTCGCCTTTGTGTTCGGCTGGTTAGCCTTTCGCTCTCGTGTCACAGGTGTTTATCTATCGATTATGACGCAAGCCCTAACCTACGCTCTATTGCTCGCCTTCTTCCGCAATGA
>CACVAY010000044.1 GCA_902727985.1 uncultured Thiotrichaceae bacterium
TTTATTGTTCCATCTGATTTAAGTGTTGATGTGCCAGCTCCGTCATTGCTTATCCACTCAACATTAAGCTGTTCAAAACCTTTAGGGAATTGGCTGAATAAAGTTGTATCAACTGATTTAAGAGCTGCTGGGCTTTCACATGTAAATACCCAGGCAACTTCTACATCACTATGTGTTCTTTCCTTTTCATGATCATGTGATTCGTGATCATCTTTATGCTCATTGTCATGTTTTTCTTTCTTATGGCTTGAAACAATATCTGACTCGATTGCAGCCTTGGATAACGTGCATTTCGCCGCATCATTCATGGTAAAGAGAGTCTCTCCTGCTTCGAGTTTCTCTTTTACTTGATGAATTGTCTCATGTTCTTCCTTATCGTGCGCTTTATGCTCAAAACCAAAGAGGTTCGCAGCAGGAGATTCCAACATGATTTCCAGACCTTGATCTGTTTTCGCTACGGTTAACCGAGCGGCTCCATGCTCATGACTGCCATGTTGTACTCGATCATGTGAATCTTCTGTTTTATCGTGCGTTTTCTTCTCATGTGCATGCTCAGAATGGCCATTGGAATAAGCACTGGATGCAATAGCTAATTGTAGGAAAAGAGTAATCGCAAATTTCGTTGGTAGTCTTCTTTCCATTGTATTATAAGTCCTGTTGAAAAATTATTATGTGATTGCAGCTTAGTCAGAACAGTCACAACTATTGTGTTTGTGTTGTTGACATAAGCGATGATTCCAGAAATGTCCGAGTGCAATAATGCTTGAACCAATGACGGTGAGCGTTTTCTCCCACGTTTCACCCAAGGTGTCATGTCCTGCCAAGACCGTGGCAATAAGAATACATAACCCAACGCCTCCAACCAATAAGACGCGATAACGTTTGTGGTTTTTACACCCCATTGTTAAGGCATATATGCTGACAGGTACAACGATAAATACCATCCATAAATGGAATGCTTCTTCCTCAAGCGGTAAGGCTGCCAGCGATGGTAGTAGCACAACCAGCAGTGGCATGGCCAAACAATGGATGGTGCAAAGGAATGACAGGCTAATAGCTGTTTTGTCAGTAAATGACTGTAAGGTTTTCATAAGAGTTTGCTAGCGTTGATGTTATTGAGATTAGATACAGTTTTCACAAAGGCAATTCATTTCCAGTTGGGGGCTAACTAAATGAAATCCCGCCTCTTCAATATTGTTTTGTAGCGCTTCAATCGTTGATTTATTGATATTGATTTCTTTTACGCTCTGGCATTCACCACAGATTAAAAACTGTGTGATTTCATGATCGTGGTCGCAGGTAATATGTGAGCAAGACACATATTTATTCGTTGAATTTAACTTGTGTACTAAATGTTCTTCTTGAAGAAAATCCAGTATTCGATACACAGACATTGGGGGCATGGACTCCCCAAACTCAGCTTTGTAGTAATCAACAAGCTCATAGGCAGACATGGCTTTTTCTGATTGCAACAAGCTTAAGAGAACCTGCTTTCGTTTATCTGTCAACCGTACTCCGTGTTCTCTACAGTGTTGGTCTGCTTGTTTGATACTCGCCTGAACATTACTCATGCATTTGCCTCTCATGTAGATCTGATAATTCTTTTAGTGGTATTTGTTACGTTCGCTTAGTCATGAACAGAAGGCTTGCTCATTGTTGCTTAATGAACTTCATAGATACCCATTCATCTAGCTTTAAAAGTAGGGCCAAAAGAACTTGCCGAGAATGATATGATACAACATATCATTTTAAAAGAAGAAACTTCATACAAATGTGACGAAGCGTCATATTATTTTTGAGCCCGAATTTTAGTCACAAGTGCACGGTGGAATTCAATCGAAAAGAAGCTAGTTAGGGCCAATGGTGAACAGGGCTTTCATAAGCTGGGTAGTTATCAGTCCGAAACTGTAGATCTCACCTTATCTGAATGCCAATTTTCGGTGAATATCGCTGATATTTGGCGTTAGCCATTTGTTATCAATCTGCAAACCCAACCCCTTCATAAACCTCACTAACCGCTATTTCGAATGTCAGTGAAGGAATAATAAGCGTTTGTTCTGCTCTGAAATGCTCGGCTTGCCAGTTGTTGTCTCTGCGAAAGACGGTAATGTCCATCTCATCCTGTTTCACGGTGATGTATTCCTGAACGCTGTCAATACTTTGATAGGCAAGAAATTTTTCCCGCAAGTCCGTACGTTTGGTGGATTCAGAGAGCACTTCAATAATCAGGCTTGGCTGGGTAAGATAACGCTTATGATTGTCGTTAGCGTCACAGCCCACCATTAAGTCAGGGTAGTAGGCGATATCATCTTCACCAATGCGAAGTCGGAGCAGCATATCTGCCATGAAGGCATTGCAAGGCATGCCTCGAAGGTGGTTAAAAAGGTGACCTGATAAATTCATGCAAATCAGGTTGTGGTTACGACTAGCGCCAGCCATATCATAAATTAGGTCGCCGATATATTCATGTTTTGTCTCTGCTTTTTCTTCAAATTCCAGAAAATCGTCAAATGTCAGACCTTCTGCGATAGGTTCTGGCTGTTCCATTGATATTTCTCCAGTTGTTTTTATGTTCTCCACAAAGTTTATCATATACTTGCCTTGGTTAGACGTAGGGTTTTCAAGCGTAAACATGACCCATTTCAAGATCTCACGTCAATACGGTATGCGATAGTCAGAAAACTTGTTATTCTTCCTCACTTATCTGCCAGATAAGCAGAAACGATAAACTTTACAGCGACACACAGCCCCAATGTCTGTCGCCAATGCGGATTGAAAACAAAGTGACTGATTACAAAAAGACGTTAAATTTACCGACCACCGATTTCCCGATGCGCGGTAATCTGAATAAACGTGAGCCAGAAATGCTAAAAGCATGGGAAGACGCGGGTCTATATCAAAAGATGCGTGAGCATGCCGCTGGTAGACCACGCTTTACCTTACATGATGGCCCTCCTTACGCGAACGGCAAAATTCATATCGGTCACGCCGTTAACAAAATCCTTAAAGACATTATTACCAAAAGCAAAACCTTAAGTGGTTTTGACGCGCCGTATATTCCAGGTTGGGACTGTCATGGTTTACCGATCGAATTACAGGTGGAAAAGAAAGTAGGCAAAGTTGGCACAAAAGTCGATGCTGCTAAATTCCGCGAGATTTGCCGTAAATATGCCAATGAACAAGTCAAACTACAGAAGGCTGACTTCAAACGTTTAGGTGTATTAGGCGATTGGGATAAGCCATATCTCACCATGGATTTCGAAACCGAAGCCGATATCGTTCGTTCTTTGGGGCGGATTGTTGCAAATGGGCATTTGCGTAAAGGTGAGAAGCCTGTCCATTGGTGTGTTGATTGTGGTTCGGCATTAGCTGAGGCTGAGGTTGAATATCAAGACAAGACATCATTTGCGATTGATGTGCGTTTCACCGTTGCTAATCAAGATGATCTACTAAAGCGTTGTACGGATGCCAAAGGTGAGGGCGATGCTTCAGTCGTTATCTGGACAACAACGCCTTGGACACTACCCGCCAACCAAGCGGTAGCACTACACGCAGAGCTTGAATATGTGATCGTACAGGCGGGCAATGAACGTATTATTCTTGCAGATGCCTTGCATGCAGATGTGCTAGAGCGGGCTGGCATAGAAGAATTTAGTATTCTTGGTCGATGTGTTGGTGCAGATTTGGAAGGAATGCAATTACAGCATCCGTTCTATGATCGCCAAGTGCCAGTCATCTTGGGTGAACATGTAACCACAGATGCGGGTACGGGGGCAGTACATACGGCACCAGGACATGGTCAGGAAGATTTCGTGGTCGGTCAGCAATATGATTTACCTATCGATAACCCTGTTGGTTCAGATGGTAATTTCTTGCCTGGTACTGAGATTTTTGCAGGTGAAAACGTCCAGAAGGCAAACCCACATGTTCTTGAGGTGTTGGAAGAGCAGGGCAAGTTATTCCATCACGATAAGTTACGTCACAGCTATCCACATTGCTGGAGACACAAGACACCATTAATTTTCCGTGCAACTCCGCAATGGTTCATCAGCATGGATCAAACACATTTGCGCGAGCAAGTGATGGATTCTATCGAAACGGTTGAGTGGCTACCTGATTGGGGTAAGGCGCGTATCAAAGGTATGGTAGAAAATAGCCCGGACTGGTGTATCTCACGCCAGCGTACGTGGGGTGTGCCGATTCCTTTGTTCGTCCATAAAGAAAATGGACATCTTCATCCACGTACCGATGAGCTTTTCGAAGAAATTGCGGTTCGCATTGATGCCAAAGGTATCGAAGCGTGGTTCTCCCTCGATCCTGCTGAAGTGCTAGGTGATGAAGCAGAAGACTATGACAAGATTTCAGACACGCTAGATGTTTGGTTTGATTCGGGCGTGACACATGCCTCAGTGATCGAACGTCGTGAAGAATTAGAGCTACCCGCTGATTTGTATCTGGAAGGTTCGGATCAACACCGTGGTTGGTTCCAGTCTTCATTAAAGACCGCAATTGCTATGCGTGGCGAAGCGCCTTATAAAACCGTTTTGACACATGGCTTCACCGTTGATGCTGAAGGCAAGAAGATGTCAAAATCGGTCGGCAATATTATTGAGCCGCAGAAAATCAACAATAAGTTCGGTGCAGATATTCTACGTTTTTGGGCAGCTTCAAGCGATTATAGTCGCGAAATGACGGTATCTGACGAGATCATCAAGCGGACTGCTGATGGCTATCGTCGTATTCGTAATACAGCGCGTTATCTACTGGCTAATCTCAGTGATTTTGATCCCGTAACCGATATAGTTGCCTATAAGGATTTGTTGGCACTAGATCAGTGGGCAATGTCTCAAGCGGCAAAGTCGCAGACTAAAATCTTGGAAGCTTACGATACTTACCAGTTCCATCTGGTGACCCAGGAGATATTGCGTTTCTGTACCACCGACATGAGCAGTTTATTCCTGGATATTACCAAGGATCGCCAGTACACGATGAAGGCAGATAGCTTGCCACGTCGTTCTGCACAGACTGCTTCTTACCATATCTTGCAAGCCATGATTCGTTGGTTAGCGCCGATTCTAACGTTTACCGCTGAAGAGCTTTGGCAGCATGTTCCAGGTAATAAAGCTGATTATGTCCTGTTCACACAATGGTACGACCAATTAGATGAACTAGCGGATGACGCGGTGATTGCCGATAGTGATTGGCAGCATATCTTTGCCGTGCGTGAAGGGATCAGTAAGGAACTGGAGAAACTGCGTGTTGCAGATGAGATTGGTTCATCCTTAGATGCTGATGTCACCGTTTATGCGTCGGGTGAGCAATATGCGGCACTTGCCAATCTTCAAGAAGAACTGCGTTTTGTCTTGATTACATCAGGTGCAACGGTTGAAGAAACCGCCGAGCAGCCCGTAAATGCTGAGCCAGTCGAAGGTGTCGATAAGGTATGGGTCGTTGCTAGCGTTTCAGCGCATGAGAAATGTGTACGTTGTTGGCATCATCGTGAAGATGTTGGCACAAACGAAGAACACCCTGAGCTATGCCACCGCTGTGTAGAAAATGTTGCCGAAGAGGGTGAGGCTCGCCACTATGCTTAAATGGACATGGCTGAGTGCTGTCATCGTATTCTTGGATCGCTTAACGAAATGGCAGGCTGAAGAGTCGCTTGTCATTTATCAAGCGAAAGAAGTCACCTCATTTCTCAACTGGAAATTGATATATAACGAAGGTGCTGCCTTCAGTCTCTTTGCAAACCAAGGGGGCTGGCAGCGCTGGTTTTTCATTATTCTGGCGGTTGCTGTTAGTGGGTTTATTCTAAATTGGTTACGGACGCTGGAGCGTGATGAGCGCTGGACGGCGATTGGTTTAGCCTTGGTATTAGGTGGAGCAATCGGTAATCTTATTGATCGCATAATCAGTGGTAAAGTCGTTGATTTCATTGATTTCCATTTTCCTCTACCGTTTATTAATCCTGACTATCATTTTGCAACGTTTAATATTGCGGATATCGGCATCACAGTGGGTGCTGCAATTCTTATCTTTATTAGCTTATTCTCTGCGGCCAAAGATTGAGGGGCAATAGTCGTCAAATAACGGAGCTATTTTGAGGTTTGTTTGGATTTTTACTTATCAATTATATTTATTGGTCTAGTTAAAATTTGATGATAACAAATGAGAAAAATCAAGAATTCTACGTTATAGTTTATCTCTAATTACAATAATTTTGAGGTAAAGCATGAAACAAGCTCCGCGAACGATTGTTACCCCGCGTCCGAAAATGTCTTTGGCTATCCCAGAGGGAATGACCGCCGTAGAGTTTTTTAATAGTCCTGCGAACCTCAAGAATCTCGCCGAAGAAAATGGATTATTCCGCACACCAGAAGACTTGCTGATGTATCGCAAGCTAGTAGGGCACAGTGCGGAGTTCGATACATCGGTTATCCTCGATACTTCCCGCCGCATTTTAGATCCGCTCGGTCGTCCGGTGCGTCGAGATCAACTCCAACGTAAACATAAGAAAGTCTGGTCGCAGATGACGCAAATAATCTGTGATTACATGCTGGATAAATACCCTGACCCTGAAAAACACCTCGTGTTATGCGGTGAAGCCAGCCTGGATTCAACGTGGCCGTTGAATAAACCGGGTGTTCCCAGTATCCGTATGATCCATAATCACTTTATGGTTTTTCCGATGGAGGAGTTGAGAAACTCTGGAGAAACGAATCCCAATAACCCCAATCTCACCGATAGTGGCCACAACACCTTATTTCTGCGCCGTTTGAGTGGTGTCTATCGTGAATTTCTTGATGTGCTTGATTTACAAATTCTCAAGCCTATGACCACCGAAGAAGGGGCGCTAAAACTCACTGGCTATCCGCAAGGTTTACCATGTTGGGAAGTAGTTGGCGGACAAGAAAAACTCAAAGACCAGTACTTCTGGCATGAGTACGAACAAGTTCTGTTAGGTTTCCTCGATTTCTACCGAACCTTCTTCTCACTTGTCGCTACCGGTGAAGAAAAAATCCC
>CACVAY010000045.1 GCA_902727985.1 uncultured Thiotrichaceae bacterium
TTGCCTTCAAACAAGACATGTTCATACATATCATCGGTAGCAACAACAATCTGAGGATACTTCATTAGCACTTCACCAAGTGCTGCTAACTCCTCTTTGCTATAAGCAACCCCCGTTGGATTCGAAGGACTATTGATGAAGAACAAACGCGTCTTGTCAGTAATCGCGGCTTCTAGTTTTTCGGGGGATAATTTGAAATGCTCATCGTAAGTTGCTTCTACGATCACGGGTACTGCACCCGCTAAAAGCGCCATGTCCGGGTATGACACCCAATAGGGCGCAGGAATGATAACCTCATCACCATCATTTAAGAGTGCTTGGCAGAGGTTATAAAGCGTTTGCTTACCGCCCGTTGAAACCAAAATCTCACTCGCCGTAAAATCATGTTGATTATCACGTTTAAATTTATCGATAATCGCCTGTTTTAACTCAGGAATACCATCAACAGGTGTGTAACGAGTCTTCCCAGCATCAAGCGCAACTTTTGCGGCATCACAAATATGCTTCGGCGTATCAAAGTCGGGCTCTCCAACTCCCAAACCAATAATATCCCGCCCCTCTGCTTTTAATTTTGATGATAATGCTGATACCGCTAAGGTGGGGGATGGTTTTACGCGCTGAATGCGCTCAGAGAGTTGTATATCCAAGTCTAGCTCCACAATTAAAGTGACAGAATGATCCAAAGGATGTTAATCGATGCACTAAACTACTAGTCACTTCCTTTTCACAAACCCAGCTTCTAAAAAAACACCTCTAGGTACTTTGTGAACACTAGCCCTGTACAGTGCATTCCTGTAACGTCCCTAAACGTTGTTTATTCTGCTACAAATTAAAAAATATTGTTACTATTATTTCAGATACTCCGATTAATGCTGACTCCGGTTACTCATTGCCTCAAAATTAAAGAAGGATACTTTCCGAAAAATTCAACATTGGAAGTATTGCAAAGCAGCTTAACTCAACAAGCAGAAAACCAAGATAGTTTACATCAGCCTGAACAACCCGAGTGCATCGAACGCTCCCTATAAAACACATGTCAATGAAAGAAATGCCAATCAAACCCTTCGAACTTGCCTCCCAATATGAACCTGCTGGCGACCAACCAACAGCCATAAAATCCCTGATTGATGGATTGAACCAAGGTTTACTGCATCAAACATTATTGGGGGTAACAGGCTCAGGTAAAACCTTCACCATTGCCAATATCATCAACGAGACACAGCGTCCCACCATCATGATGGCGCATAACAAAACGCTTGCAGCACAGTTATATGGCGAGATGAAGGCATTCTTTCCGAATAACTCTGTCGAGTATTTCGTCTCTTACTACGATTACTATCAACCCGAAGCCTACGTCCCCGCTTCCGACGTCTACATCGAGAAAGACGCATCCATCAACGAACACATCGAACAAATGCGTCTATCAGCCACCAAAGCGCTGCTTGAACGTAAAGATGTCATTATTATCGCAACCGTATCCGCTATATATGGCTTGGGTGACCCACAGTCTTATTTAAGCATGATGATGCACTTAGACCGTGGCGATATCATTGATCAACGTGGCATCTTGCGTAAACTTTCCGAACTGCAATACACGCGCAATGATGCCGAACTAAAACGTGGCACATTCCGAGTTCGCGGTGAAGTGATCGATATTCATCCTGCAGAATCTGATCGTGAAGCGGTTCGTGTAGAACTGTTTGATGATGAAATTGAACAACTAAGCTACTTTGATCCACTCACTGGAGAAATCTTACGCGGAGTTCCACGCCTGACCATCTACCCCAAAACACATTATGTCACCCCGCGAGACACCCTACTCAGTGCAGTAGAACATATAAAAGTAGAACTCAAAGATCGCTTAGATATCTTGCGTGATGAAGGTCGCCTGGTCGAAGCGCAACGCCTCGAACAACGTACTCTTTTCGATATCGAAATGATTATGGAGGTCGGTTACTGCTCAGGCATCGAGAACTACTCCCGATACCTTTCAGGGCGTGATCCTGATTCTCCACCACCTTGTTTATTCGATTATCTCCCTGATAATGCCTTAGTCGTCATCGATGAATCTCATGTTACCGTACCGCAAGTAGGCGGCATGTATAAGGGGGATCGTTCGCGTAAAACCAACCTGGTAGAATATGGATTCAGACTACCTTCTGCACTAGACAACCGCCCGCTACGCTTTCCTGAATTCGAAAGAATGATTCCACAATGCATTCACGTTTCAGCCACTCCTGGCAATTACGAAAATGAACACTCAGATAATGTCGCGGAGCAAGTGGTACGTCCTACAGGATTAATTGACCCCACCATAGAAATCCGCCCTGTTGGTTCACAAGTCGATGACGTAATGTCTGAAATTACCCTACGCGCTGAACGTAACGAACGCACGCTCGTCACCACTCTCACCAAACGTATGGCAGAGGATCTGACCGATTATTTGCTAGAACATGATATCCGCGTACGCTACTTACACTCAGACATCGACACCGTAGAACGTGTTGAGATCATCCGTGATTTACGCCTTGGTGAGTTTGATGCACTCATCGGTATCAACTTGTTACGTGAAGGCTTAGATATGCCTGAGGTTTCACTGGTAGCCATTCTTGATGCCGATAAAGAAGGCTTCCTGCGTTCTGAACGCTCACTCATTCAAACTATTGGGCGTGCTGCACGGAATTCAGAAGGCAAAGCGATTCTCTACGCTGATAAAATCACCAAGTCCATGCAAGCAGCTATTGATGAAACCGACCGTCGACGTGCTAAACAAATCGCACACAACGAAGCACATGACATCGAACCTAAAACCATCATTAAAAGTGTTGAAGATATTATGGAAGGCGCTTATTCAAAGGTTGGTACGGGCAAATCACGCAGTCACAAACTCGACAAAGTGGCTGAAGAAAATGCTAAATATGCGGCAATGACTCCTGATCAAGCTATCAAGGAAATAAGTGCATTAGAGAAAACCATGTATGAACAAGCGAAAAATCTGGAGTTTGAAGGCGCAGCAGCCACCCGCGACAAGATTGCCAATATTCGAAAAATGACCTTAATGCATTAAACACGGGGTTATCTGTAAGCAAGCTACCGTTCATTCCGACTTGTTGGACTTATAAGCACTCCTTTGCTACTTTCATCGCGACAAAATTGGGGCTCGAAACAATGAATAAGAAACTATCGAAATTCGGTATGGCATGTCTTTTTTCCGTACTCATTATATTTTCATCAACAGCGACTGCAGAAACCAGCCAACCAAGCACTCAACAAGATTCAGCTGCACACGCACAGTTTACTCAAGCTTATGCACTAATCAAAGAAAACAAGCTTGCTGATGCGATGAAACTCCTGCAACAAGCCGCTGATCAGCAACACCCTGAAGCACTTTATGTACTTGCCACTTCATACGAATTAGGTTTGGGTATCACTCAAAACTTTAAAAAAGCCCATGATTATTATCATAGAGCCATGTTACTGGGACATCGTGATGCACGTTTCAATCTTGCACTCTTGCTGATTGATGCTGAAGCCGGATTCAATGACCTGGCAAGAGCTCGAAACCTCATGCAAGTACTTGCGAACAGTGGCGATTCCGAAGCACAATATAATTTATCACTCCTATATAAAGATGCTCTCACATCAACAAAAGCCGATAAAACACAATCTTTTTTCTGGTTGACCAAAGCGGCAGAAAGCGGTCATCCAGATGCACAAAACAATCTCGGCCTGCACTTTTTACAGACAAAAGATGCTCAGAAAGCTTTTGAGTGGTTATCGAGATCCGCCGAACAGGGAGTTGCCAACGCGCAGTTCAATCTAGCCATTATGTACGAGCGCGGAGACGGTATTACCACCAACCCAACAGAAGCACTCAACTTACTGCAATCTGCCGCAACCCTTGGCAATGTGAATGCACAACATAATCTCGGCATCAAATACCTCTTAGGGGAACAAGTCGCGAAAGACAATCGTCAAGCTGTTACTTGGTTAACACAGGCTGCAAAACAGCAGAATAAGAAATCACAATATCTACTAGGACGCCTCTACGAAGAAGGTCGTGGAAATATAAAAGCTGACCTTCAACAAGCTGAAAACTGGTATTTGCTATCAGCGAAACAAGGCCATTCAGAATCTCAGTATCATCTCGCACTGTTACTTGCAGCAAAGAGAGATAACATTGACGCAGAGTTTTGGGCTAACCGTGCTAAAGAAACAGGTCATAAAAAAGCGGACTCATTACTTAACAAACTTAAATCAAGTTAGTTCTAGCAGATTTTCGATTTTTCATTGATCAGCTCAATCATATTAATCCGAAAGCCATCTATCTGATGGATTTCTGAGAACCCATAAAAGTTGCCATAATTCATGCTGAAACACCTCGAAATAATAAGAAAAATGAGTGTCAACAATGAAAAAAGCATTACTAACCACTTGCGTGGTCGCACTAACCGCTTCGTCTACAACTTTTGCGGCAAACAAAATTTTACCCCTTGCAGACACAATCAAGACCCTTGATAGTAAGGAATATGCTTTCACATACAAAAGCTACACACCCTCACGCCAATCACCATTAATCACTGCCATGCTACAAGCTCAAACAAAAGCAGGCAGCGAGCTTGTCAAAAAACTATCTGATCGCACAACTGGTGGTTAGCTAATACTAAAACGTAGCGAATAACTGACTCTTTGGAATGAATGTTGCTCGATAGATCCCTACAGTATGCATATTACCTTTTAACCGAAAATGAAGATTCGTTTAATTGGATGTTTACTTGATGTAGGGAGTGCTCCTTTCCAACGACCATTTCAGCAACGATGGCGTAATTAACGTGGTCACCACCACCATAATCACAATCGCAGAAAACACGGAGTCATCTACAACCCCTAAGCCTTTGCCAATACTGGCAAAAATCAAACCAACTTCACCCCGTGGAACCATGCCCAAACCAACCGCTAGTCGGTTAATACCTTTACCTGCGGCATACCCTGCAACCAGCTTTCCAAGAATCGCGGCAATGGTAAAGACAGCGGCCAACCAAAGCGTATCGGTATGCAGAAAGGATTCCAGATTAACCTGCATCCCCATCAACACGAAAAACACAGGTGCAAATAATGTTTGTATAGGGTTGATAAGATCTTGAGTAGTTGGTGAGGTGTCAGAATCTCCTTCGAAGTGTTCATCCAAAACAATCAACCCCGCTGCAAATGCTCCAACGATCGCGGCTAAACCAATGTAATTTGTAAAAGCAGCCATGAGAAAAGCTAAGGCTAATGGAAACAACAACTTGACTTGAAGCTTATTAAAAATTCGATAGAATAGCCGCACACTCCATGACACAAGCTTCTCTCCAAACAGCATAACAACGACAAGAAATGCGCCAGAGAGCAGAACAATGCGCCCGACTTCAAGCATTTGAACACTTCCTGATGAAATAATGCCAATGACAATCGCCAAGATGATCAGCCCCAAAATATCGTCAATGACGGCAGCACCAAGAATGATACGTGATTCTTGACTTTTCAATTGCTCCAAATCACCTAACACGCGAGCTGTGATACCCACACTGGTTGCACATAATGTCGCCCCAAGAAAAAGATGTTGCGGGGTACTCGCATCTGGAAGCAACCAGAAACTCGCTAACAAACCTAAAAAGAATGGCGTAACAACACCAAAGATTGAGACCATTAAGGAACGTGGGCCAACTTTCAGCATTTCAGCGATGCTGTTTTCCAGGCCGACCATGAAAAGTAACAGAATGACGCCAAGATTCGAGAAGATCCACAGTGAGATCGTCATCAAAAGAATTTCGGTTGCATGCGGGCCAACCAACAAGGTAACTAATTCATTTGCAATACCACCTGCGGCGAGTTCTTGGGCTGTAAAAACTCGTGATGCCGCTTCATCAATGGCAGCACCACTAACCCATACTTCGTTCACCAGCTTTTGGGTATCTTCCAAATGCATAATTACCGTCGCAAGCGGCGCTCCGAGCCAATAGAGGATATTGCCCAGTAGCACACCGACGGTTAATTCCCCAAGAACCGAAGCTTGATTCAGATGCAACGCTATGCCCCTACCGACCGCTGCTAAACCGATAATAAAGGCGAGTTCCAACAGGATGAACGTAAACGGTTCCATAAATAATTATCTGACTATTATGAAACCTCTATCATCTTCTTAAGGAGCATTTTCACAATGATTAAGATCAATTATTAGATGGTTATGAGCCGCACAAGAAACATAGCTTCACAAAAGCCGTTGCAAAAGCGCCAAACAATGCTCTGCATAATCATCTATGGTTTTATCGGGGGTCTTGTATTTCCAAGGCTTTAGATAGCGCTCTTGAATCATCGCTAACATCATGGTTGCAATATCTTCACTGGAAACGGGTGAGGTCTCAGAATCGCGAATTTTATCTAACAATAAACTCATTTCTGACACTTGCTCTAATTCGATATTTTTCGAGGCTTCCTGTTCTGGTAAAGGCAAACTTCGCGTCTCAAAATACAAAAAATAAAACCAGGGTTGCAAGGCAGTTGAGGTATAGAGATAGCCCCGTATGACTTGCTCCAGCGCTATCTTGGCATCTTCTTCAGCATTAGCTTTTTCAACTAATTCAGAACAAACTATTGCGACAATATCTTTCACAATAATTGCGATATTTTCTTTATAGGAAATACTCGAATACAGCCCTCCCATACTGAGTCCAGTTTCTGAGGATAAATCGCGTAGCGACATTGCTTGAAAGCCGATCTTGGGTACGAGTTGAAAGGTTGCACCAAAGATCTTCTCCAAATTATTCACCGCAAACTTTTCTTTGCTCAGTTTGATTTTATCGGGATGACGCTCAAAAATCGTTCGATATAGAACCTTATCCTTGTACGAAAAAGTCTTTAAGAACTGCTTGTAGTTCGTTGGGTGTTGCTTGTTGGGTGGATTGAACATATATCGGAGTGTTCCCTTAAGTGCCGTTTGTCTTATATACC
>CACVAY010000046.1:0-3698 GCA_902727985.1 uncultured Thiotrichaceae bacterium
CGTCCATTGATATTGATAATTTACCCGTTGGTGAGTATGAAGTAAGAGCCTTTTTTAATAATAGATTTGATGATGAGGCAGTTGCCTCTTTTGTTATCAAAGAGTACTGGGAAAAGGGTGGTGATAATATCGCCGAGATTACTTTGCCAAATAATAAAGGATTTGTGTACTCGCCAGTTGGACACGGAGAAGATCTACCGGTCGTATTTTTTGCATATGGTGGTTATTACAGTGATCACGAAAAATACCATAAAACGCTGTTAAATTTCATTGCAAGCCGTGGCTATCATGCAGTATTTGTGGAGTATGAGAATGGTGATTTTACTAACGCTACAAGTGCAGCGAATAAGTTTGCAGAAGCTGTAGCTGCGTATGAAGATTTAAATTTACAAGGTGTAAATAAACAGAAAATTGGTGTTGTAGGGCATTCCAGTGGTGGCGGACTTGCTTTCAAGGTTTTGAAAGAGCTGAAGGACACATATCAATATGGCAGTGATAAAAGTTTTGTTATGGCAATAGATCCTTGGTTTGCTTTTGAAATGAATCAGCAGGATTTAAAAGATCTACCAAACAACACGAATACACTGATTCTTCAGTTTGGACCTGGGGGTAACAACATGAAGTCTCTTCTAATTGATGGCGAAAGTAGAAACTATAGTACTGACGGTAAAATAGCTGGAACGTTGTTCAAGTATCTAAATGAACTTTACCCAGAGAATGTTGATTACAAAATATTTGCTAATGTTGGTGATGATCGAGGACATAAGTATCTTAACGACGATATCACAGAAGGAAATCGTAATAATAAAGGTAACAACTATGAAAGAATGAAAGATGGCCTGAAGCCGTTAGGTGCCTTGATGGATTTTACTTTCCATGACAATTTAGAAGCAAAAGCTATAGCTTTAGAAAATAATCAGAGAGCTGAACAACATATCTTTCCTAAGCAGAACTATGCGTTTAAATGTACTCATAACGAGTTCACTGATGCTGTTGGTAAGCTTCTAGATACAGATGTAAACTATTGTCCAGAAGACATACCTCGATCGGATAATTAATAGTACTTTTTACAAAATATAGTTCATGAAATGATCTCTATATGAACGTCGAAAGCCCAGCAAGTCTGGGCTTTTTCATGTGTGTCATTTTAGTTTTGATGTAAATTTGCTAAGTAATGTGGTGTGACACTGCGTTATTCTTATTTGTCACAAAACTGACACACTTGTGTCATATTATTCTGAATCATTTCATTTGACGGAAGAGACAGAGCATGACGAAGATAGGTATTAATGGTTTCGGGAGAATGGGACGTTTAGGGATTCGAGCAGCGTGGGATAATCCTTTGTTTGAATTCGTTCATATCAACGAAATTTCCAGTGGTGCAGCAACTTCAGCACACCTTCTAAAATTTGATTCTGTGCATGGCACTTGGGGGCCAGAATGTTCGGCTGAAGATAATGATGTGATTATCGATGGTAAGCGAATCAGTCATTCGTCAAATCAAGCTATTGGCGACACGGACTGGTCAGGCTGCGACATTGTTCTGGAATGTACTGGCCAATTTCGTCAGCCGGAACAGCTACAAACCTACTTGGATCAGGGTGTGAAAAAAGTCATCGTGGCGGCACCTGTGAATGGAGCATTAAACATTGTTTATGGTGTTAATGATGATGAATATGATCCAGAAGTCAATCATCTCATTACTGCAGCATCGTGTACAACGAACTGCTTAGCGCCCTTTATCAAAGTCTTACATGAAAAAGTGGGTATCAAGCACGGTTGTATGACCACTATTCATGATATGACCAATACTCAGACATTGATCGATAAAGGTCATAAAGATCTACGTCGTGCCAGAGCATGCAATATGTCCTTGATTCCTACCAGCACTGGCTCTGCGAAAGCGATTACCAAGATATTTCCAGATCTTGAAGGGAAACTTAATGGGCTGGCAGTGCGTGTGCCCCTATTGAATGCTTCGTTAACTGATTTTGTCTTTGAAGCATCACGGGAAGTTACCGCAGAAGAAATTAATGGCTACTTCAAAGAAGCATCAGAAACCTACCTTGAAGGCATCCTTGGCTATGAAGAGCGTCCACTGGTTTCTATTGATTACAAAGATGATCCTCGTTCCTCCATTATTGACGCTCTTTCAACCATGGTTATCGATGGCACACAGGTTAAAATTTATGCCTGGTATGACAATGAATGGGGTTATATGAATCGTATGATGGAATTAACTGATAAAGTTGCAAAAGCACTCGTCTAGGAATTTTTCATGACTGCGGATATGCGCAATTACTTCGTTGTAACAGGAGGTTATTGGGCCTTCACTTTGACGGATGGGGCTATCCGTATGTTGGTGGTGTTGTATTTCCACCTGCTTGGTTACTCGCCATTTGAAGTGGCGATGCTCTTCTTGTTTTACGAGTTCTTTGGCATTGTGACGAATCTGGTTGGTGGCTGGTTAGCTTCGCGTCTTGGTTTGAATGTCACTATGCATTTGGGGATGGGCCTGCAGGTCATAGCCTTGGGCTTGTTAACGGTGCCTGAAGCCTGGCTCAGTGTGCCTTATGTGATGATGGCGCAAGCCATGTCGGGTATTGCAAAAGATCTGAATAAAATGTCTGCGAAGGCCAGTGTGAAGTCTCTGGTGCCTAGTGATGCCGATGCGCGCCTTTTCAAATGGGTGGCTCTGCTAACAGGTTCTAAAAATGCTCTGAAAGGGGTTGGCTTCTTCCTCGGAGCACTCTTGCTTCAAGTTTTTGGTTTTCAAAATGCATTATTGGTTTTGGCAACGGGTCTGTCTTTGGTATTGCTGACGACTTATATGATGTTGCCCAAACAATTGGGCAAATCGAAAACGAAGTCTACATTTACCCAGGTGTTTTCGAACAATGCAGCGATTAACTGGTTGTCAGCAGCGCGTTTCTTTTTATTTGGCGCGCGGGATGTTTGGTTTGTTGTAGCTGTTCCGGTGTTCTTGTACGAAGTGTTGGAATGGAGTTTTACCCAGGTCGGGACTTTTATGGCCTTGTGGGTCATCGGTTACGGCTTCGTGCAAGCCAGTGCGCCTAAGCTTCTGGGGATGCAAGCCCATGCGCCAACCGCCAGAACGGCCCAATTCTGGGCAATGGTGCTTTGCATTATTCCTGGAGGCATTGCCTTAGGGCTCATGTTCAATTTCGACCCTGAGGTGATTCTGATAGCAGGCTTGTTTGTCTTTGGCATCGTCTTTGCCATTAATTCGGCTATTCATTCCTATTTGATTCTTGCCTATTCTGATCATGACAAGGTCGCCTTGAAAGTTGGCTTTTATTACATGGCGAATGCGGGTGGGCGTTTACTGGGTACCGTGTTATCGGGGTTGGTGTATCAGCAATATGGTTTGGAAGGGTGTTTGTGGTTTTCATCAGCCTTCGTGTTGCTGGCTTTAGTGCTATCCTTACCTCTAAGTGGATGGAAGAATGGAGCAAGTAGTCCCTCTTAGATGACGCCGTTGATCTCACAGTTTCCCCAATACCTGCAACAGCAGGCTGAGAGTGTATTGCCCTGTAGTTTGTATTTGCAGCGGCAATTAGCAAAGCATCCTGAGTGGATTGATAGCCTCACGCAGCCTATCGATTCAGAATCTGTGATGGCAGAGAAAATAGCCTCAGCAGATAATGAAAACACCCTGTTGGCTCATATTCGTCAGC
>CACVAY010000046.1:3798-6960 GCA_902727985.1 uncultured Thiotrichaceae bacterium
CTTAATCGAATCAGGCCCTTTGTCTATCGCCGCTATCTGGATTACGGCGCTATTTCACAATTACGTGAATTGAAGTTGTCGATAGAAAAAGAACGGTTGGCTGAATCGGTAAATGACATCAAACTTGGTAAGGGAGGAATCCGAGAAATTGAGTTTGTAGTGCAATTATTTCAATTAATACGGGGCGGAAGGGAATCCTATTTGCAGCAACATCATTTATTGCTCACCTTAAGCCACTTACGAGAACATGCTTTTCTCAGTGACGATCAAGTGCAAACTTTGTCGATGGTTTATAGATTGCTTAGGCAAGTCGAAAATCGTTTGCAAATGTGGGATGACCAGCAAACGCATTTATTGCCAGAAAATGCAGAACGCTTGGCCTTGTTGGCTGAGAACCTCAGCTACGAAAACAGCGAGGCTTTACTGGCTGATCTTGATTGTTATCGCCAGCACGTCATGGAGATTTTCGATGCACAATTCTATCGCGAGGAAAGTGCTGATTCGCAAGCGACTGTTGAGAAAATGGATGCGGGACAGTGGTATCAAAGACTGACAGAACTTCACTATCGTGAATCGCAACCCTTAGCTGATCGCATCGAAAGTTTATTTCAGAGTCGTTCCTATAAACACTTAAGCGAATTAGGGCGGGAGCGTTTTAATACGCTTTTACCTTTACTGGTTAATGAGTGTGCCAAACGGTCTGCGTCTGATACGGCTTTGCTACGCAGCTTGAAACTCGTGGAAAAAATGGCTGGACGATCTGGCTATATCGCTTTGTTGAGTGAGAATCATCAAGCACTACACCTATTGCTCACACTCATGGAAAAGAGTAATTGGATTGCTCAGGAGATTGGGCAATCGCCAATACTACTTGATGAATTACTCGATGCTGAGCAACTTTATCAGCCACTAAACCGTCTGCAACTGTCAGAAAAATTACAGGGGCAGTTGAACAGCGTTAAGCCTGATGATACCGAGCAAATGATGGAGCGTTTACGAAGCTTCAAGCGTTCACAGGTGCTTGGGGTTGCGGCGACGGATATTATGCATAAATTGCCGTTAATGAAAGTCTCTGATCAATTGACGTGGGTTGCTGAAGTCATTGTCGAAGAGACATTGCATTTTGCCTTGAATGAATTGATGACTAAGTATGGAGAGCCCTGTTTCGAGAAGGATGGAGTCTGTCAGAAAGCAGAGTTTGTGATTATTGCCTACGGGAAACTGGGTGGGCTGGAGCTGGGTTATCAATCCGACCTCGATATTATTTTCCTGCATAACAGCCAAGGTAAAAACCAGCAAACAGATGGTGAAAGAATTGTAGATAACCAAGTCTTCTTCACGCGCTTGGCACAACGTATCGTGTTTATCCTTAACACCTTTATGATGGGGGGGCGGCTTTATGAAATCGATACACGACTACGGCCCAGTGGTACTTCCGGTTTATTGGTGACGTCGATAGCTGCTTTCAAGAAATATCAGCTAGAAAAGGCATGGACATGGGAGCATCAGGCGATTATCCGGGCACGAGGGATTACGGGGTCTGGCAAACTCATCAATGAATTCGAAAGCATACGCCAAGAGGTGCTTTCGCAATCCGCCAATGAGGGAAATTTACAAACTGATGTTCGAGAAATGCGTGAAAAGATGTGGTTACAATATCAAGTGAGAAAGGGCAAGTTTCATCTTAAAAAACAGGCAGGGGGAATCATTGATATCGAGTTTTTGGTGCAGTATTTCGTGCTAAAAAACGCTAAAAACAAGCGATATATCTACACAGACAATATCCGTCTTTTAGAAACATTATCTTTGAATGGTTGCGTGAGCGAGAGTGACACGGAAATACTCAAGACAATTTATATTAGTATGCGAGACCGCATTCATGCTTTGTCATTACAAGGACAATCAGCTGAAGTTGATGAACAGGAGTTTCAGCAGGAGCGAGCTTTTGTCCAACAATGCTGGAAAAAATATCTAGCGTAAAGGTATCAGACACAGGAATCACGACTTCAGTCGTGCAATAACCGTAATAGTCAATATTTCGCACTGCAAGGCCGAAGCCTCAATCCCTGACTGTAGCTTATAAGAACAGAACAATTCGTTCAGGCTTGAGCAATCGCTTTTAGCGTATCGTCAGCATACTCAAAGGCATCTGAGAACATGCTGTCTTCTTTTAAACCGATCGTTTTAAACGCCTTTACCGCAGCGTTAACCATGATCGGTGGGCCGCTCATATAGACTTCGTAATCACTTAAGTCAGCAAAATCAGCCATCACTGCATCATGCACAAATCCAACACGTCCCTGCCATTTGTCTTCAGCTTGTGGTTCAGAAAGTACGGGGATGAAGTGGATATTCTCATATTGGTAAGCCCACTTTTCTGCTAAATCTTTGCGGTATAAATCAACGAGTGAACGCACACCCCAATACAAGTAGACCTCATCTTGAGATCCCTCTGAAATCAGTTGCTCTATCATGCCTTTCAGAGGAGCAAAGCCTGTTCCGCCACCCATCAATATTTTGGGTTTGCCAGAATCATCACGTAAGAAGAATGTGCCTAATGGGCCTTCGATACGGAGCAAATCCTTTTCTTTTACATTAGCAAATATGTCATCTGTGAATTTGCCACCGGGGACGTCACGAATCTGTAATTCCAAGTATTCATCATTGTATGGCGCATTAGCTAAAGAAAAGGCGCGCTTACGACCATCGGGCAATAAGATATTAATATATTGGCCAGCAAGAAATTGTAAACGTTCAGTAACAGGAAGTTTCAGTTGGACTTCCATAACGTCAGGTGCAAACTTGTGTAATGAGGCAACTTTAACGGGTAAGGTTTTAATGTCAATTTCCCCCGCCGCCGCAATTTCGGTCATCTCAATAACCATGTCCGACTTGGCAATAGCTGAACAAAATAGCGCACGCCCTTCCTCATGATCGTGTTCCGACATGCCCATGGGGATGTCATCGGGGTAATGCAGATCACCGCTGATAACATTGCCAAGGCAAGTGCCACAAACGCCGCTGCGGCAGCCATATGGAAAAGCAATGCCTTGGCGTAAAGCGCCCTCCAGAATCATTTCTTCTGCTTCAACAGAAAATGAGTGGCCGCTTGGTTGGATTTTTATGGTGTAGCTCATGGCAATGCCTGTCTTCAATAGATAT
>CACVAY010000047.1 GCA_902727985.1 uncultured Thiotrichaceae bacterium
TGAGACCACGCGATTACCCACAGCAGCAAACATCCGCTTAACTTGATGAAATCTTCCTTCAATAATCGTCAACAAAACCTCATGAGTATTGATAAACTCTAGCTTGGCGGGCAAGGTTGGTTTTGCTTCCCCTTGTAACTGGATGCCCTGAGAAAACTGCAACGCCACATTTTCTGCGATCGGTCGAGACAATCTAACGCGGTATACTTTTTCACACTGCATCTCAGGTCTAGTGATATTAAATGACCAGCGCCCGTCATCTGTTGCCAGCACTAAGCCCGTGGTATCAGCATCCAATCGCCCAGCAATGTGCAGCTCAGAGACATTCTCAATATCCACATGATTAAAAACAGAAGGATAGACTTCATCAATATTCGAGCAAATGGTATCAGCCGGTTTGTGAATAAGGATATATCGAGATTCTCTTGGTACTAGCTTCTCACCACTGAGCTTCACTTCATTATTCTCATGAACCTGTTTGGCCTCATTAAAAACCACCTCATCATTAACATGCACTGCCCCATCATGAATGCTTTGCATGGCATCATTTCTTGTTAGCTGAGTACTTTTACAGATAAATTTATCAAGTCGCATGATATAAAAATATAAATGAGTGTAAACACTTTACAGAAAGACGCAGGTAATGCATCAGTTAAACAAGTGTTTTATGTAGTTATCGACGACGCGACAGTTGAGGCTGGACTCAAAACAGAAGCGTCAATCGCCCACCAAACTGATCTGATTCTCTCAACTCCTCTTCATTCTGATCTTCAGCCAACTCGGCTTTATAATCATTGTGTAAATATTCTAGCGAGGCGCTCACTTGTTTGTGCAGATGCCAAGTTGCCACTATCCCTAGCTGTTTCTCAGGAGCGTCTTCAATTTCATGACTACCAGCAAGACGTAATGCCCATTCGAACGTTTCACGTGGGTAGTGAGCGAATTCCATATTCCAAGCGGCGGGCTTGTTTCGATCCTCATCAAATTCGTTGAATGGTTTTAGTGCTCCCGTATATTCAGCGGTGATTTCAACATCGCCAAACTCGTATGCCCCATACATACCGATACCATCAACGCGTCGCGCATATTGGTTTCGACTTTCCTGTAAATCGACTTCATCCGCATCCGCTAGATCTGATTGATAGCCCAGTCCAAGAGTTAATCCTTCCAAAGCTTGTAGTTCCGTAGAAACGCCCCAGTCAATATTATTGGAAGAGGATTGTTTTTCAGCATCACCATCATAAACGAAAAGAGCCAACTCCACCTTCTCCGTTGCTTGGTAGTTAAGCACAGCCGCCTTTGCCTGTGTTTCAGAAAACTCGGTAGGTGCCCCCGTAATGAAATGGGAATAGTATTCACCCACGGGCAAGTATAATTTACCCAACTCCAATTCCATAGGGTCAAGATCAATAATCACAACAGCTTCGTCTACACTCAATTTTCCTTTGTCATCATCGAATCCAATGGTCACCTCGCTCGTTAGATATTTGCTTGGATTAAAAAATAGCTCCACATCCAAAGACTTTGAGAAATCATCTTGCTTTGAATGTTCGTTTTCAACGGAGGTAAAACGCTGCTTGCTTTGCTCTATCTCAGCCAGCGTTGACAGCGAAAACCACTTTGTAATTTTATAACGTTGTGCTGCTTCGCGCTTTTCATCACGTGTTGTGTAGTTGCGACCGTTATCTTCCGCCAATACGGGAGAAAATAATAGACTGAAAGCAACACTAAATAGGCTTGCGTATGTGGCACTCGGTTTCATTGGCAATGGCCTGTAAGAATAAACTGTCAATATATACGGCGTATTACTACGCTGAATATTCTGCCCATGAGTGTACTCACTTTACAGAAAGTTCTACCAAGGCTTCACGATTAGCGGGGTAGTCATCGTCATAGAAGTAACGCTCTCCCATCATGATGAATGTTCGATCAAAGCCAATCGAGATATACTAGCTCAAGCCTTTAGCAATCTCATTGAAAATGTACCCCATTGAAAAAGACGGGCTAGTGAATACGCATGACATCCATGTGACCTGTTAATGCAATCGTAGTATCCGATATTCGGCTTTCAGCTACAGAAAATTACGGTGAAAAGTGATAGCGCTTGTGAACACATTATAACCAGCATATGACCATACCACTCGACCTGCTTGCATTTCACAGGGGAGTTTGTCAGTCTTCACCTTCACTTAAAGGAATAAGTTCCTATGCGGGCATTTAAGACCATAGGTATTGTTTGCAAGCGCGACGATAGTCGACTTGTCTCTACCGTACGACGACTCATTGACCATCTCTCTACCAAAGGTTGTGAAGTCCTTGTGGATGACATTGGTGGGCAGTTATTGGGTATTGTAGGCGTCCCTCTGGAGACTTTTGCGCAGAGAGTTGATCTCGCTATTGTTGTTGGTGGCGATGGCACCTTGCTGCATGCAGGTCGATTTATGGCGAATCATGAAATCCCAGTTTTAGGGGTTAACCTTGGTCGATTAGGTTTCTTGGTGGATATATCCCCTGAAGATGTCGAAATGATTCTTGAGCAAGTTTTAGCCGGCAAGTATTACGAGGAAAAACGCACCTTACTTAAAGCCTCCGTATTTAGAGGGGAGCAATGCTTAGGTGAAAATGATGCTTTAAATGACGTAGTCATACATGTACGAAATGAAGTGCGTATGATTGAGTTTACCACCCATATCAATGATGCTTTCGTCAATACTCAGCGTGCGGATGGCATGGTAGTTGCTACACCAACTGGCTCCACCGCTTACTCATTATCAGGTGGTGGCCCTATTCTGCATCCGGATCTTGATGCGGTAGTGTTAGTACCGATTTGCCCACATACCTTAAGCCATCGTCCTATTGCCATAAGTGCTGACAATAAAATCAAAATTAGCCTATGCGATCAACGCAATAGTGAAGCCCGTGTTTCATTTGATGGTCAGTCACATATTGATATCACTCCCGGTGATCATCTGGTAATCCAACAAAAGCAAAAAAATCTTTGCCTGTTACATCCTGAAAATTATGATTACTACCATATTTTGCGTACCAAGCTCCGCTGGAGTATGCAACCTTAACCTTTAGGATTCCTATGTTAAATCATATACATATCCGTAATTTTGCCATTATCGAAGAAGTGGAACTAGAACTTCACTCTGGCATGACAGTACTCACTGGAGAAACGGGTGCTGGTAAATCGATTCTGATTGATGCGATTGGCTTGGTGTTGGGTGATCGCGCCGATTCTGGTGTAGTGCGTCACGGTAGTGATAAGGCTGAGATTACACTGACTATTGATGTTGCCCACACAGCTTCCACAAAGCAATGGCTGGATGACAATGATATGAACGCCGATGATGAGTGCATCTTGCGTCGTATTATCACCAATAAGGGGAAATCTCGCGCGTGGATTAATGGCACACCGAGCAATCTAGGCATGCTGAAACAACTAGGCGAACAGTTAGTCGATATTCATGGACAACATGAACATCAATCTTTGATGAAACGCGAATTTCAACGCCAAATGCTTGATGATTTTGCGAATAATCACACGCTTCTCAGTAAAGTTGATAAAACCTTTAGCCAATGGAAAACGACACATCAACGCTTGCAAGATATACTTTCGCAAAATGATGAATACCAAAGCCAAATCGATCTCCTCTCTTTTCAAGTGTCCGAATTGGAAAAACTGGGTTTATCCAAAAAAGAAATTATTGCGCTTGATAATGAACATGCACGTTTAACTAATGCTGATGAGTTATTGCAAACTTCTGGCTCTGTCACTCAAGCCTTATATAAAGATGATCACTCAATATATTCACAACTCAGCCAAGTGATTCATTCTATTGAATCACAATTGGATAAAGACAAAGCCTTAAGCGAACCATTAGCAATGATTCAATCTGCGCAGATCCAACTACAGGAAGCTGCCGAAGACTTACGTCAATATCGAGATCATCTTGAAGCTAACCCACAATTATTGGATGAAGTTTCTAATAAGATCACCGAAGTGCAGTCACTGGCACGCAAGCACCGTATTGCCCCTGAAGAGTTACCTGACAAACTGGAAGACTTTGTCACACAACTAACCGCTCTACAATCAGATGACTATGATATTGAAACATTAACATCTCGTTTAGAGGCTGCAAAAGCCGATTATCTGAAGGTTGCACAGCAACTCTCCAAAAAGCGCCTCTCTGCGGCCAAGATCTTATCTAAGGGCGTCACCGAGGCCATGCAAGAATTGAGTATGCAAGGCGGGACATTTGCTATTACTGTTGAACAGGATAAAGAAGCAAGCTTCGCTGCTTATGGAATAGATCACATCGATTTTACGGTCAGTGCAAACCCTGGACAACCGCTTAAACCACTTGCCAAAGTTGCCTCAGGTGGCGAACTCTCGCGAATCAGTTTAGCTATTCAAATGATTGCCGCACAGCGATTAACCTTGCCTGCCTTGATCTTTGATGAAGTTGATACAGGCATTGGTGGCAGTACCGCTGAAATTGTGGGTCGAGAATTACGGAAACTGGGTGAGAACCGCCAAGTTTTATGCGTTACCCATTTACCACAAGTTGCCTCCCAATCTCATCATCATAATAAAGTCACCAAGGTCAAAGGTAACAATGCCACCTCTAACGGAATTATTACGCTTTCTGAAGAAGAGCGTGTTCAAGAGGTTGCACGTATGATGGGCGGTGTCGATATTACAGAAAGCACCTTAAATCTTGCTAAGGAGATGATTTCAAATGCTGGTTAGTTATAAACTAACCATAGATAACTTTCTGCCAACACGTCGATCTAAGATAGGTGGAGCTGGAAATTTATCAATGCTCATTACTTGCCGACGTTAAGCGCTGAACAGATACCACCTTCGAGCGGAATATTGTTGTTTTTGATATCTGGAGCATTGTTCTTGATTTCGAATGAGGTATACCAATTTTCAGCTTGTTGAGTAACTGATTGTTCTATATACCCCGGCTTTGAGGCATTCAGCCCCTTACCTAGTATCAATGGTGCAGGATCAGTTTCTTTTACTAAACGACGACCTTTCGCTACACCCGTGACAATACGCATTCCCGTTGGAATCTGAAACTGGAGTGCATAAACACCTGGCTCTGTTGTTTGCCAGACATAATGCCCTTTGCTACCATCTTCCAAGAGTGTTACTTTGTCGTTAGGGGAAACCATAAAACGAGTTATTCCTGGCACAACCTGGCGGCTACCGGCACAATAAAAATACCCCGAACCGGAGTACACCTTGCTATTGGTATCCTTAGGCTCCATGTAGGTGGATAGACGAGGTTTTGCAGGAGCTGTGGGAAGAATAACATTATTTAACGTCACGGCTGGGGCTTTTACATGCCCTGCCCCGCCTTTCTCTTCTTCTATGCTTTGGGTTTCTGGCGCGTCATCATCTGCCATGTTTGTGTTTGATACCATTCTCTTTTCTTGAGATGTATTCGGTTTTTGTACGATATCTGTTTTGCCATCATCATCATGCAGATCCGGCTTACCGTCCTTGTCTGAATCATGCAACATCAAGCTGTCAATAATGCCATCACCATTTTCATCAGGCATCTTTTTAATATCGGCATCAAAAATATCATCTACCTTATCTTGATCAATATCTTGATAGCTAAGTTTTACTTCATGCGCATCAAGCAATTTATCACCGTCAGAATCGGTATCTAAATAGTTAGGTATGTTGTCCTTATCAAGGTCTTCACTTCCTTCTAATACAGTGGGGATAGTGTCTCCATCATCATCGAAGTCGACAACATCCAGACGACCATCGTTGTCGGTATCGAGTGGCGCATCGGGTGAACCTATTTCAACAAGGTCATTAATCCCATCACCATCAGTATCCGATAAATAGGGTGAGGATCCTAGCATATCCTCAACACTATCAAGCACCCCATCTTTATCCCAGTCATCATCAGAATATGCAATATTGGCAAGCATAGAAAATGATATCGACAAGAGTAGAACAATACTGAGACGAGTGATTAAGGCGCTGTTCTTGGGAAAAGATAGATTCATCATGTTTGGCTTATTTTTTTTATTCAGTTTCAAAGATATCTACGATCATTATTGCAAGGCAACCCTTTCCAGCCAACAATGCTTGATCAGGTAAGTTCCTATTTATAAGCCCGATACGAACTACAAAAATATTTAATCATGCTAATAGATCCAGAGTTTTGACACAAAAAAACTCCGATGAAACGCTGATTCGTAAACAGCTAAACACATGTGTTAAGGCTTCTGAGGCAGCTTTGTAAACTTTCTGGCCACTACTAAAAAACTTTTCGTTTAGGGGGATAGCCTTCGATGACATCGGGTCTCTTGTATGTTGTACTACCCGATATTTTTTCGCGTATCAGAACAAAAAGCCGCTCAACAGTAACTATAAGCCATTCACAGAAATAACTAATGAGAAGATTTATAAAAAATTTTGCCAAGGCACGAAAACCTCATTAACAACAGTACGAGGTTAGTATTAAAGAAAAAATGAAATAAGAAGGAAAATACTTGGGGAATAAAGGAGTCTGAGTAATACCCCTAATTCTCATAAAGCCCAAGGGGTATTGTCAAGTTTACATCTACTTATCAGGAAGTGTTATATTCAACTCAAGCACATCATAGCCTTCACCATTTTCCACTTGAACCTTTACTTGGTCATCATCGATTGGCACATACTTTTTAATAACAGCCATCAGCTCATTACGCATTTGTGGCAAATAATCGGGACCATTCCGCCCCGAACGTTCATGCGCGATTAAAATCTGTAAGCGTTCCTTAGCTTTTGATGCTGAGGACCTATTCTTTTGACGAAATAAATCAAATAAACCCATATCTTATCATCCGAAAATCCGTTTAAAGAAACCTTTCTTAGCTTCATCAAGAAAGCGATGGGGTATATCTTCACCCAAGAAGCGTTTAACCACGTCATTATAGGCTTGCCCAGCAATACTTTTATCATCCAAAATGACTGGATTACCTTGGTTAGATGCCTGCAAAACAGCAGGAGATTCAGGTATGACACCAATAAGTGGAATTGCTAAAATATCAAGAATATCTTCAACACCCAGCATTTCGCCATCGCTAACCCGTTCGGCCGAATAACGAGTGATCAACAGATGCTCTTTTACTCTTTCACCCTGCTCAGCTTTTTTGGACTTACTTTGCAAGATACCAAGAATACGATCAGAGTCACGTACCGATGAAACCTCAGGGTTAGTAACCACAATCGCCTCATCAGCAAAATACAGCGCCATAAAAGCACCTTTCTCAATGCCAGCTGGAGAATCACAGACAATATAATCAAATTCTTCGTCTTTTAATTCATTGATAACGCGCTCTACACCTTCCTTATTCAAAGCATCTTTGTCACGTGTTTGTGAAGCTGGCAAGATAAACAAATTCTCGACACGCTTATCTTTGATCAATGACTGTTTAAGCCCAGACTCACCATTTATAACGTTTACAAAGTCAAATACCACACGACGCTCCACGCCCATGATAAGATCAAGATTACGCAAACCCACATCAAAGTCGATAACAGCTGTTTTAAAACCTTGTTGTGCGAGACCGGTAGCAATAGCGGCACTTGTGGTGGTTTTACCAACACCACCTTTACCTGAGGTGACAACGATTACTTTACTCAAAGAATTTCTCCGGGGTTTTCATGAGGATTTATCCTGCACAATATAGCAAAAAGAACACTGACTTACCTGACTAATTTTCTATTAGCCTAGATTACAAAACGAAACATTTTTCTATAAATCAGAATATTAACGGCTCAATATAAATGTGACCTTCATTCAGATAGATCATCGCTGACTTACCCGCCAAATCAGTTTCTGCTTCATCAAGTAACAAATATTGCCCTGCAATAGCGATTAATTCAGCCTGTAAATCTTTGCAGAAAATCCGCGCAGACGTATCACCATGCATCCCTGCGATGACACGACCAGATATTTTTCCATAAACATGTATAGAGCCTGCTGCAAGAAGCTCTGAACCCGCCCCGGAATGCGCTAACACAACAAGGTCGCCCTCAGGCTCAATCACTTGCTGACCAGAACGAACGGGGTAAGTGATCACCGTCGTTTTAGTGGCAGGTAGATTATCCAGGTTATCGTCTGCTACTTGACTCTGCCTATTGTTGTCTTTTTCGTCTTCTTTGAGCTTACGTTCAGGCAATATGCCCCAGCCGGCTTTAACGGCACTAGCGGTAAATTCTTGGGCTATATTCCGCACAGCAACGGGAACAAAGCTCAACGCTTTGACACCTGTTAATAAACCGTCATATGAAAGTGTCGCCTGCTGGTCTTCATCAAGCTTACTGCAATCAACAATTAATGGGGTATCGATAAAAAAATGTGGAGCTTGTTCCACTCTCTCCTGCAACTCCTCAAGAATACTGGAAATGTCAGATGACTTTAATGACAAGACGTTCTGCATTGCCATTTCACCTTTTAGGTCAATATGTTGATTGTTCAATTTGCTAACCATTATTTAGATCCAGTCAACATAGTAATACTTAACTAGATGTGTGAGCAAGCATTCTGCACAGCAATTGACACATCAAACAGTCATTTGGCAATAATGGGGAACTATAGTCTGAAATGTGACAATTAAATTCAGTTATCAAGCCTATATTTCACCCATAAAAAAAGGCAGCCTAAGCTGCCCCTTTTCAGAAAGATACAATAGATTATTTAAGAGACTTACCAATCTTATGTAACATTTCAATTTGTGCTTTCGCTGCTTCTAGCTCAGTCTGTAAAGCTTCGTAATCAAGATCTTCTGGATCCTTACCTTCAAGAGCACGTTCGGCTGCTTCTTGGGCTTCCTGTGCTTTTGCAGCATCCAGATCTTCAGCACGTAATGCAGTGTCTGCAAGAACAGTCACAACATGAGGCTGTACCTCAAGGATACCACCAGCAACAAAGAGTGAATGTTCTTCACCACTGGCTATATAACGAAGTTCACCCGCTTTAAGCGTGGTAATCAACTGAGTGTGTCTAGGCATAATACCTAGATCACCCATGCCACCAGGAGCGAAGATCTCTTCTACAGTCCCTGAGAACAGAGACTCCTCTGCGCTTACTACGTCCAAATGCATTGTCATAGCCATGACGCTTTCTCCTGATCGTTAATTAAGCTTTGCTAGCTTTTTCGATAGCTTCATCAAGTCCACCAACCATGTAGAAAGCAGATTCCGGCATGCTGTCATGCTCACCAGCCAGGATAGCTTTAAAGCCTGCCAACGTGTCAGCCAAAGATACGTACTTACCAGGTGCACCGGTGAATACTTCCGCAACGTGGAATGGTTGAGACAAGAAACGTTGGATACGGCGTGCGCGACCAACAACTTGCTTATCTTCTTCAGACAATTCGTCCATACCAAGAATCGCGATGATATCTTGCAACTCTTTATAACGCTGAAGTACACCCTGAACTCCACGAGCTACGTCGTAGTGATCTTGTCCGATAACCAATGGATCTAGCTGACGTGACGTTGAGTCAAGTGGATCAACCGCTGGGTAGATACCCAGTTCCGCAATGTTACGAGACAAAACTAATGTCGCATCCAAGTGAGCAAAGGTTGTTGCTGGAGATGGATCCGTCAAATCATCCGCAGGTACATATACCGCCTGGAACGATGTAATAGAACCTGTATGTGTAGACGTAATACGCTCCTGAAGAACACCCATTTCCTCAGCAAGTGTTGGCTGATAACCAACCGCTGATGGCATACGACCAAGAAGTGCAGATACCTCAGTACCAGCTAGTGTGTAACGATAGATGTTATCAATGAACATCAATACATCACGGCCTTCATCACGGAAGTACTCAGCCATGGTCAAACCCGTCAATGCAACACGTAGTCTATTTCCAGGTGGCTCATTCATCTGACCGTATACTAGAGCAACTTTGTCTAGTACGCCGCCTTCTTCCATCTCGTAGTAGAAATCATTTCCTTCACGAGTACGCTCACCAACACCAGCAAATACTGAAAGACCAGAGTGGGCTTTCGCGATGTTATTGATCAATTCCATTAATGTTACGGTCTTACCAACACCCGCACCACCGAATAGACCAATTTTACCACCCTTCGCGATAGGCATAATCAAGTCAATAACTTTTACGCCAGTCTCAAGGATTTCAACGCCTGATGATAGTTCTTCGTATGAAGGTGGATCACGGTGAATAGGCATCCGCTTTTCAGCTTCAACATCACCTGCCATATCCACAGGCTCACCAAGAACATTCATTACACGACCAAGTGTTGCCTGTCCAACAGGAACCAAGATTGGCTCTCCTGTATTTTCAACATTCATGCCACGCTTTAGACCTTCAGCAACACCCATTGCGATTGTGCGAACAACACCATCACCTAGCTGTGCTTGTACTTCCAAAGTGAGGTCATCTTGATCACTTACTTTTAATGCATCGTATACGGTAGGAACTGCATCACGTGGAAATTCCACATCAACAACCGCTCCGATGATTTGTACAATATTACCAGTACTCATTTCAATTCGTACCTCTCCAAAAATTAAATTCTTTACTCAACTGCCGCAGCACCGGAAACGATTTCAGAAATCTCTTGTGTGATTGCCGCCTGACGTGCCTTGTTATAGGTCAACTTCAGTTTATCAATCATCTTACCAGCGTTATCAGTAGCACTTTTCATGGCAACCATTCGGGCTGACATTTCACAGGCAACATTTTCAACGACTGCCTGATAAATCAGAGACTCGATGTAACGTTGCATAAGTGCATCGATGACTAGCTTAGATTCTGGTTCATAAAGGTAATCCCAATGGTAATCAAGCTCTTCATCTAATTCATCAGATGCAAGAGGTACCAATTGAGTTACACGCGGTTTTTGCGTCATGCTATTGATAAATTCGTTCTCAACTAAGAACAAACGATCAATTCTGCCTTCATCGTAGGCATCTAACATGACTTTAACCGTACCAACCATCTCAGAAAGTCCTGGCTTATCACCCAAGTGAGTTGCTTGCGCAGCTACACCATATCGTTTAAACGCCTGCAAAGCTTTGTTGCCGAAGACCGCAATCTCGACACCAACGCCCTGCTCTTTCCAGCCTGCAATATCTGCGTAAGCTTTCTTGAACAAGTTGATGTTTAAACCACCACACAAACCACGATCGGTTGAGATGATGATATAACCAACATTTTTTACTTGCTCACGTTCAATAGTATATGGGTGCTTATATTCAAGCTGACCTTTAGCCATATGGCTTACCACAGAACGCATCTTGTCCGAGTATGGACGAGATGCCTGCATGCGCTCAGATGCACGACGCATCTTTGAACCTGCAACCATTTCCATGGCTTTGGTGATCTTCCTCGTATTCTGAATACTTCCGATCTGTGAACGTATTTCTTTAAGACCCATGGGAATTACCTCCCTCTACCATGTAGCATTGGATTTAAAATTATCCAACGCCGCACGCATCTGGTCAGCAATATCGTCACTGAAGTCACCTGTATCATTCAGGTTATCCAATAAGTCGGTATTGTTAGAACGGATGTGGCTTAACATAGCTGCTTCAAAATCACCTACTTTAGCGACATCAACATCGTCCAAGTAACCTTCATTTGCTGCAAATAACGAAAATGCCAGCTCACCAGTCTTAAGAGGGCTATATTGAGCCTGTTTCATTAAGTCTGTGACGCGAGCACCGCGACCAAGTTTGTTACGAGTCTCTTCATCGAGATCAGATGCGAACTGAGCAAATGCCGCCAATTCACGATACTGAGCCAAGTCAAGACGAATACCACCACCTAATTTCTTGATGATTTTCGTCTGAGCTGCACCACCAACACGAGATACTGAAAGACCCGCATCAATCGCAGGACGAATACCTGAATTGAACAAGTCAGTATCAAGGAAGATCTGGCCATCTGTGATAGAGATTACATTCGTTGGTACAAATGCTGATACGTCACCTTCTTGTGTTTCAATGATAGGGTAAGCTGTCAAAGAACCTGTCTTGCCTGTTACAGCGCCATCAGTCATACGCTCAACATAGTCAGCGTTAACACGAGCGGCACGCTCAAGAAGGCGTGAGTGAAGGAAGAATACATCACCAGGATAGGCTTCACGACCTGGAGGACGACGTAGCAATAATGATACTTGACGATATGCCCAAGCTTGCTTAGTCAAATCATCATAAATGATCAGAGCATCTTCACCTTTATCGCGATAGTACTCACCCATGGTACAACCAGAGTAAGGAGCGATATATTGCATTGATGCTGGATCAGATGCGTTAGCAGCAACGATTGTTGTATATTCCATCGCGCCAAATTCTTCCAGCTTACGAGCAACACCAGCAACAGAAGATGCTTTCTGGCCTACAGCAACGTAGACACATTTAACGCCTTTACCTTTTTGGTTAATGATGGCATCGATCGCGATAGCTGTTTTACCAGTCTGGCGGTCACCGATGATCAATTCACGTTGGCCACGACCAACAGGCACCATTGAATCAAGTGCCTTGATACCAGTTTCCATTGGTTCATCAACCGATTTACGATCAATAACACCTGGAGCCTGACGTTCAATTGGCATTGAGCCAGAGCTATCTACAGGACCTTTGCCATCGATTGGTGAACCTAGCGAGTCAACAACTCGACCAAGTAGACCTTCACCGACAGGCACTTCAAGAATACGACCAGTACATTTTGCTGTATCGCCTTCTTTAAGACCTTTATAGTCACCGAGTACAACAGCACCGACAGAATCACGCTCCAAGTTTAGAGCCAATCCGAAAGCGCCTGTTGAGAATTCAATCATCTCGCCTGACATTACCTCACCCAAACCATGGATGCGGACAACACCATCGATTACCGAAACGATCGTACCCTCTGTGCTTGCTTCAGCGCTAACTTCGAAGCTATCAATTCGCTTCTTGATTAATTCGCTGATTTCAGTTGGGTTTAATTGCATTTATAAATCCTCTTATCCGTTCAAGGCGTGTGTCATTTTTTGCAAACGACCTTGAATCGAACCATCTATTACCATATCCCCTGCCCGGATGATCATGCCACCAAGAATTGACTTATCAATCTCTGTGGTAATCTTTACATCACGATCAAGGCGCGCTTTTAGTGCTGTTGCAATCTTATCTTTTTCTTCATCAGAGAGTTCACTTGTAGAGACAATAGTTGCCTCGATAGAACCCTCCTCTTCATCCTTCATTGCTTCAAACAATGTAGAGACTTGAGGAAGAATTTCGATACGGCCATACTCAGCCAACAACTTCACTAGGTTTTGCTGCTTATCATCAATATTGCTTTCGCAAAGCTCGATGAAAGCTTCAGCCTTACCTTCGCGAGTAAGGGTTGGGGTGTCCAATACCGATGCCACGTTTTCATCGCTGGCAACTGCACCCATAAAAGAAAGCGCATCAGACCATTCGGTCAATGTGCCATTCTCTTTGGCCAGCTCAAAAACAGCTCTGGCATATGGACGGGCGGTAGTAGTTAGTTCAGACATTATCTAATACCTTAGAGTTTAGCGACAAGATCATCTAGCACATCTTTATGTGTGCTAGCGTCAATCTCTTTGCCCAGAATTTTACTTGCTCCGGCAACAGCTAGTTCAGATACCTGGGTGCGCAGGCCATCTTTAGCACGATTGATTTCTTGTTCCAATTCAGCGTCAGCAGCTACTTTAATACGTGCAGCCTCTTCAACAGATTTGGTTTTCGCTTCTTCTACGATTTGACCGCTTCGAGTTTGTGCTTGAGCAATGATGTCAGCAGCTTGTACTTTCGCTTCTTTCAATACATCGGCAGCACGCTCTTCAGCACGTCGCATATCTTCTTCACCTTTTTCAGAGGCAGCAAGACCGTCAGCAATTTTCGTGCGACGAGCTTCCATGACTTCTGATAAAGGTGCCCACATGTACTTGTTGACCAACCAGATGAGGATGGTAAACGCCAGTACCTGGGCGATTAATGTGATTGTAATACTCACTTTAATTGTCCTCTTGAAACATTAAGATTCCTGAATAAATCCAGGGACACGATAGCTATCGTAAAATCTACGCGCCAAGAGCTTTAATCGCAGCATCCAAAGCACCAACAAACGGGTTAGCGAATAGGAACCACATTGAGAATGCCAAGATGATGAATGGGAAAGACTCCATCAAACCAGCGAAGATGAACATATTAGTCATCAACTGTGGGCGCATTTCAGGCTGACGTGCAATACCTTCCAATGTCTTCGCACAGATTAAACCCCAACCAATAGCAGAACCAAGACCAGCAGCGGCCAAGATCACACCAACACCAACAGCTGTATAAGCGTAAATCATCGCAATCATATCAGGTGTCATTACTTTTCTCCTTAAAGAACTTAAAACTAAAAATTAAAAAACTAAAAATAAAAAAAATACAAATTAGTGGTCATCAGCTTCTGTATGCGCCATTCCAAGGTAAACAATCGTTAGAACCATGAAGATGAATGCTTGAAGCGTAATTACAAGAATATGGAAGATCAGCCATGCAAGATCCAGTACCACCTGGAGTGGGAACCAAATTAATAAACCTGCACTGATTGTTGCGCCAAGCGTTAACAATGCAATGAGTAAGAATACCAATTCACCAGCAAACATATTTCCGAACAAACGAAGACCAAGACTTAGTGGCTTCGCTAATTCTTCAATGGCCGTCATTACGATGTTTGCAGGTACTGCGAACTTACCAAATGGATGGAACAGGAACATTTTTCCGTAACCCGCCAAGCCTTTAACTTTAATATTGTAGTAAACAGTCAATAGGAAAACAGTCAAGGCCATTGCCAAAGGTGTATTCAAATCGGTTGTTGGTACAATCTTAAGATATGGAATACCTATACCCGCAGCGATGGCTGGCAGAAGGTCAACAGGAATTAAATCCATGAAATTCATTAGCCATACCCACATAAAGATTGTGAGGGCCATAGGTGCAATTAGTGCATTCTTACCAGGAAAAGAGTCACGAACCTGGGTTTCCACAAACTCAAGGATCATTTCTACGAAATTTTGAAGGGGGCCAGGCGTTCCTGATTGAACATTTTTGGATACCGCTTTAGCTAACCACAAAATGAGTCCACCAAGAAGCAAACTAATAATGAATGTATCCCAATTGAAGGTCCAGAAACCTTCGCCCGTATGTAGGTTGGTCAGATGGTGCTGTATATACTCAACAGTACCTCCGCCTCCGGAATTCTCCGATGCGCTCACGTTACTACCTCTTAAAATAAATATAAAATTCTTTGTCGACTGCTCTATTCAGCTCTCAGTACGTTTCTGACGTTTTACCTGAGCAAACTGCGGAACTATGACACCAGTCATCCAAATGACAATCGCTGTCGCCACCACTGCTAATGGTGCAAGTTTAAGTAAACCTATGCCTAAAGCAAACAAACCGAGAAATAAGAAAAACCTTATCACCGCTGAAAGATAAAGGACTCCCATACCGCGCTTCGGATCTGTTTTTGCAATCTCATTAGCCTTTCTCATTGACCAACTAATGGTCCATGTAAGAAAGAGACTTACCAAGCCACCGTATGCTGCAGCATACGCATGCTCAGACTTCTGCATAGCAAATAATATAGCTACAATGACGAGCATTAAGATTAGCTGATACTTTCTTGCTGCCTTGGACTTTTGATCAATTTCTTGATCAGCTGTTATCGCTCTCACTGTTCTCTTTGTTTTCGTATTTTAAGATACCGTGAACCTTTTTCATGCCACCAATAAAACCGAGTACGGCAAAGGACAGCATAAAAATAGGCGTCATATCTAACCACTGATCAACAAAATAGCCAATAATGAAACCGGAGATCACCATTGAGGCAAATATATTGCCAACCCCTATTTGGAGTAGTGGAGGCTTGTGCGGTTTCTGGTCGTTCATTTATTAATCATCACTGAATTATGGGATGCGATTCTAGCATCCTGACAAACACTAAACAAGCTAAGGAACATCTGAATATTAGAAAATGCTAAAACACTCTATTAGCTTAATTTATTAATCAAGACACTCCGTTTTTTTAACAAAAACTTGGTCAAGAAATATGAAAAAACACCCAATATATCGGCAGCAATATCGGCCAATTCAAAACTGCGAAATTCTGTCATGCTCTGTAGCACCTCAATCATGCCACCATAGAACACTAAAGGAACTCCCTTCCAAAACCATGAAGGTTTACGTGTTATCGCTAAATCCATTAGCATTGCAAAGCCAAAGAAAACAAGTACATGAAGCAATTTATCATTCATATTTCCTAAAGCATACGAAGTCAAAGGCATGGTTGCCACATATACACCCAAGGTCATCAGAAACACAATTAAGAGACATGTACTTACTTTAAAAGCCCCCACTCCCCTCAGTTGTCGAATTGACAAAATGATTTTATGCATGCCCTCAAAGCCCTATCTGCTAAACTGCATACATCATTACATATGCACTATTTTGTAGCGATAATTTTCACTTATTTCTGATATATATCATTAGCAATTACTATATATACCATTGGCAATTAACAAGGTCTTTTTATGGATGTTTCACACATCATCGATTCTCTTAACGAACCTCAACGAGAAGCTGTGACTTGCGGCCCTAGCTCCCAATTAGTACTGGCAGGTGCAGGGAGCGGAAAGACGCGCGTTTTAGTGCATAGAATTGCTTGGTTAATCGAAGTCGAACAGATTCCCCCATTTGGTATTCTCGCCGTTACATTCACTAACAAAGCAGCCAGTGAAATGCGCGGACGTATTGAAGAACTTCTTGGAACACCTGCTGGTGGTATGTGGGTTGGAACATTTCATGGTTTAGCGCATCGTTTGCTGCGTAGACACTGGCAAGAAGCTGGACTGCCTCAGCAATTTCAAATTCTGGACTCTGATGACCAACTTCGCATGGTCAAAAGATCTATCCGCTCTTTAGATTTGGATGATAAACAATGGCCTCCCAAACAGTCACAATGGTATATCAATGCCCGAAAAGATGAAGGTATGCGTGCAGCACACATCGAAGATATGGGAGATGCTACTCTTCAACAACTAGTTAATATTTATAAAACTTACGAAACTTTATGTAAACGTGCCGGCGTCGTCGATTTTGCAGAGCTCTTACTTCGTTCACTGGAATTAATCCGTAATAACCCGGAACTCTTACAACACTATCAACAACGATTCAGACATATTCTTATTGACGAATTTCAGGATACAAATGAACTTCAGTATGCATGGCTACGCTTATTGGCAGGCACCAAAAACCCTGTTTTTGCCGTTGGTGATGACGACCAATCAATCTATGGGTGGCGCGGAGCGAAGATAGAGAACATCCAGAACTTTTCTAAAGATTATCCTAATTCCCGTTTAGTAAAAATGGAACAAAACTATCGCTCCACCTCCACCATCCTTAATGCTGCCAATGCGATTATTGCGAATAACAGCAGCCGCTTAGGTAAAAGCTTATGGACTGAAGATGAACATGGCGACCCCATTAAACTCTATTCAGCATTTAATGAAATTGATGAAGCATCTTTCATTGCAGGACAAATACAACGCTGGGTTGAACTAGGGAAACGCCGTAAAGATGCAGCAATTCTCTATCGCTCAAATGCACAATCTCGCGTTTTTGAGTCAACTTTCATTGAACAGGGAATTCCCTACCAAGTCTATGGCGGACAGCGCTTTTTCGAGCGTGCAGAGATAAAAGACGCACTTGCCTATCTACGCATTACGGTCAACCGTGATGATGACACCTCATTTGAGCGCATAGTCAACCACCCACCCCGTGGTATTGGAGAGAAAACAATTAGCACCTTGCGGGATCTTGCCCGATCAGAAAACTTATCTTTATGGGAAGCCGCTAATAAATCTCTGCAACATTCACTACTCAATAACCGTGCTAAAACAGCTATCGAGAAATTTGTTGTTCTGATTAACGAACTCTCCAACGAAATTGATTCCTTAGTCTTAAACGAACAAGTAGGTCAAGTTATTGAAACTTCTTGCTTGAAGGATCATTACCTAAAACGCGAAGGTGAAGAAAAAGGTAAGAATCGCGGTGAAAACCTTGATGAATTAGTTTCCGCTGCGAGTAGTTTCAACTATAAACCCGAAGACGAACACGTAAACATGGATTTCCTCTCGGCTTTTCTGACCCATGCAGCCTTAGAGGCTGGGAATGCACAGGGTGACTCAGATGAAGATTGTGTACAAATGATGACGATGCACTCTGCTAAGGGGCTTGAATTTCCATTAGTGTTTATTGGAGGGCTTGAAGAAGGCCTTTTCCCACATCAAAACTCGATTAATGAAGAGGGTCGCTTAGAAGAAGAACGCAGACTCTTCTATGTCGCTATTACTCGTGCGAGAAAACAACTATTCATTACTTACGCAGAACAGCGCCAACTCTACGGAAATACATTACTAGGTAGCCCCTCCCAATTTATTCGTGAAATTCCAAAAGAATTAATTGAAGAAATAAGGCCTCATATGAACGCATATTCCGCACCCAATACGCGTGCCTATGGTAATACAAGAGTTGTTGAAGAAAGCGCGTCAGGCTTTTCCTCAGGAGATTACATACACCATGAAAAATTTGGTGACGGCGTAATTATTACTATCGAAGGAAACGGCCAGTCAGCTCGCGTTCAAATAAACTTTTCAAATGTTGGTAGTAAATGGCTTGTCATGGGTTATGCAAATTTACAAAAGCGATAGATTTCGAATATTTAATCGTCCATCCAAGAGATAATTTCCAGACATAAAAAAGCCGCTTTCGCGGCTTTTTTATCAAACAATCATTAGCTTACGACTATTATTGGATACCTAACTCTTCAAGCACTTTGATAGTTAGCCCACCACGAGGAAGACCTTTGTCACTTTGATATGCATTAACAGCATTCAATGTACCACGGCCGATGTTGCCATCAACGGTACCATTATAGAAACCTGCATCCTTAAGTGCCTGCTGAATCTTCTTATTAAGATCTTTTGTCATATTTGTCTGACATAGAACACGACGCCACTCCAGTTTCTCACCAGCAATTTTCACACGTTTCTCAACCGTTTTAGTTTCAGCCGGAATTTTAGTACGATTGACTTCAGCTGCACTTACAACTTTTTCAACCTTAATTACTTTAGTTTCAGCAGCAACTTTAACTTCCTCTACAGAAGCAGGCGTTTCAACAACGAGTCTCTTAATCTTCTGGAATCTTGCTGGAACCTCTTTCAAACAAACCTGCATCCCCGTGTAGGTGCCCTCTCCTTCACTATCAGAAGCTCTCCAATAGAATTGAGCATCAGAGACTTTCTCTTTAACTTTAACAATCGTTGTTTCAGCAGCAACCTTTTCGACTTCTTGTGTAGCATCACTAACAAGCTTCTTAACAGATACCGCTTTTGTTTCTGCTGGAACTTCCGAGTCTTCAATTTGTGCCTCTGTCTTCAACACATTCTTGATTAATGTTTCATACTTAGGTGGAACATTTACCAAACACATGATTTCACCGGTCGTATTGTCAATGCGCTCTACAAGACCAGAACCTTTCTTCCATACTGCTTTAGCTGGCTCAATCTCGATAGTCTCTTCAGACTTTTCATAGACCGCTGGAACCAACTTTTTAACACCGTAAGATGCTTTAATGGTAACGGTTTCTTCTGAATCTTCGAATTCGGCTGCTTTAACAATAATATTGGAGGATTCCGCCTTAACTTCTACTTCTTTGTCTTTCTCAGCAAATTGTGCTGGTGCGTAATATTCACGGAAACATTGTCCAGGAGTAACGGTATCGATATCAATACCGTTAGACTTAGCTGCAACCAATAACGTCGGACTTGCAGGTAGTGCGCGCTTACCTAAAGACGTTACCCATTCATTTCTCGCAGCTTCAACTTCAACTTGCTCTTCTTCAGTTCTGAATTTTGTCGGGATAACTTTCAATGTCGTATGTGCAGGACTAATTTCTACTTCAGTTTCTTCCGTGTCGAATGACGCAGGAATAATTTCGATTGTTTCTTGCTCTGGGTTTACCTCGATTTCTTCTGGTCGAGTTTCAAACTGTGCAGGAACAATAACCTTGGCATAGCATTCCCCAGGCTTAGCATCCGGCAGAGTATTAGTAGCATCTACAGGAGAACTGCTAGTAGATGCATCCTCTGCATACGATTGCATTGCAACAGATATCGCCATTGTCAAAACTGCCACAGAGGCAATGCGTTTGTTATTCATAAACTACTCCTAAAGTAATTTTTTTCGGTTGTTAATATTCTATGTAAAATATAAAACGACACTTTAAGCCACGTTTTGGTTAGGCTATTATACATATTGATAGGGCAAGGTAAACATGCTTATTACGAAGGTATATTGACTTTAGTCCGCAAAGCATCCACTTACTGATACTATTTACTTATCAAATAGATAAATAAATAATATAAGCGAGAAATTTATCTTTCTAAGTAGCCAAACTCATTCGAACGGCTTCTACACAGACCCCCATCAGTAAACCAGGAAAAATACCTAAGGCAAGCATTAACAACCCATTGATAGATAACAATGATGTAAAACCTAAGTGCGCTTCCAAAGGTGCCTCATCTTTAGCCTTATCGAAGTACATATACTTGACAGCACGCAAATAATAAAACGCACCAATTACAGACATAACAACAGCTACTATAGCCAACCATAGCAGGTTCGCCTCAAGAACCGCTTGTAAAACAGCCAGCTTCGCATAAAAACCGACCAAGGGTGGAATTCCTGCCATGGCGAACATGAATAACAACATCATAAACGCATACCAAGGATGACGATCATTAAGACCTTTAAGATCAGTTAGCTCTTCAGCTTCAAAGCCTTCACGACTAAGCAGGATAATAATAGCGAATCCCCCTAATGATGTAATAGCATAGGTAATTGCATAAAACATCGCCGCAGAATAACCTTGCTCATTGGCACTCAAGATTCCCATCAGGATAAACCCCATATGTGAAATCGTAGAATAAGCGAGCATCCTTTTGATATTGGTTTGGGCTATTGCCACGATATTACCAACAATTAATGACAACACCGCCAACAAGATCAGCATTTGCTGCCAACCAGCTGCACCAAACTCCATACCTTCAACCAGTAAACGTATCGTAATAGCAAAAACCGCAAGCTTTGGCGCTGTACCAATAAGCATAGTGACTGCCGTTGGTGCACCTTGGTATACATCAGGCACCCACATATGAAAAGGAACAGCGCCAAATTTAAACCCTAGGCCAGCAATAATGAAGGTTAAACCAAATAGCAATACAACATTCTGCATCACATTTTCATTCGCCACATAAGTAGCCACGCCATGTAAATCTATAGAGCCACTTAATCCATAAAGAATCGACATGCCGTAGAGTAAGAGACCTGAAGCAATTGCACCCAATACAAAATACTTCATTGCTGCTTCAGAAGCTCTGCCATCATCTCGACGGAAAGCAACCAAAGCATATAAAGCCAGGGACATTAATTCTAAGCCAAGGTAGATCACCAACATGGTGTTCGCCGAAATCATAATCAACATGCCAAGCGTCGCAAAAAGCCCTAGAGTATAAAACTCACCTTTGAACATAGAGCGCTTGCCGAGATAGTCCCGGGAATACACAAAGACCCCCATGATAATTACCAGCACACTGATTTTCAGCAAACTTGCCATCTGATCTGCTACGAACATGCCATTGAAGGCTTCACTATTAGGCTCTGAAAGACGGGTAACAATAAGCAAAATCGTACTTATTAACACAACCTGTGCCATTACGTACGTCACAAATCGGTTTGATTTTTCAAGAAAAAGATCAAGCAACAACAAACCACAGGTTGCGGCTAGCAGGAAAATTTCGGGGGTAGCAACTGAATAATTCATCCTCAACTCTCCTGATTAGTTCGGTAATTTAGACTGAGAAGCGTGATTGATAAGATGCTCAATCGACACCCCCATTACATGGGTCAAAGGATCCGGCCACAGGCCGAGGAGCAATACAAAGAATGCCAGTACAGCAAGCATAAAAAACTCACGTTTATTTACATCTTGAAGCAATGCAACTTCATCATTCGCAACACCACCAAAAATGGTGCGTTTCACCAACCACAGTGAATAAGCGGCACCAACAATTAAGGTAGTCGCTGCAAGGAAGGCAATCCAGAAACTGGCTTTAAAGCTGGCAAGAATAACCATGAATTCGCCTACAAAACCTGATGTACCGGGCAAGCCACTATTTGCCATCGCAAACAACACAAAGAACCCCGCAAAAATAGGCATTCTGTTTGCCACACCACCGTAGGCTGATATTTCTCGCGTATGCATTCTGTCATAAAGCACACCAATCGAGAGGAACATCGCTCCAGAAATAAAGCCATGCGATACCATTTGCACCATGCCACCTTGCATCGCCAACACCGAGCCATCATAACTACCGGTATTCTTATGAATAGCGAACATCAAGAAGAACCCCATGGTGACAAAGCCCATGTGAGCGATGGACGAATATGCAACAAGCTTCTTCATATCTTGTTGGACGAGCGCAATAAATCCGATATAAACAATAGCTGTCAAAGACATTAGCATGATTAGCCACGTCAACTCTTCAGACGCATCAGGCACAATAGGCAATGAGAAACGCAAGAAGCCATAACCACCGATCTTCAACATGATTGCAGCAAGTATGATTGAGCCACCAGTAGGTGCTTCAACGTGCGCGTCAGGCAACCAGGTATGAACAGGCCACATAGGGACTTTCACACCAAACGCCAAGAGAAATGATAGGAAAATCAGTATTTGCGCTGTCATCCCAATCTTCATGTGATGCATATCTGTAATCGCAAAGCTTCCACCTTGATTGTAAAGGTAGATCAGACTGATCAGCATGAAAACAGAACCTAAGAAGGTATAGAGGAAGAACTTGATCGTCGCATAAACACGATTCGCTCCACCCCAGACTCCAATAACAATAAACATTGGAATCAACATTGCTTCGAAGAATACGTAAAAGAGCATGGCATCTTGTGCAGCAAACACACCATTAATGATGCCTTCCATAATAAGAAAGGCCGCCATGTACTGTGCGGGTTTCTTCTGAATAACTTCCCAACCCGCAATGACAATGATCATCGTAATAAAGGTATTCAGGAGAATCAAAGGCATAGACAGCCCATCGATACCAAGATGATAATGGATACCGAACGTTTGTATCCATAAACGTTTCTCTTCAAACTGCATAGCAGCTGTGGCTGCATCGAAACCTATCCATAATGGCAAACTCACCACAAAGGTAACGATAGAAACCACGAGAGCCATAGGTCGACACCAATGGTCACCAGCCATCAAAACCGCAATGCCGCCAACGATAGGTAACCAAATAAGTAGACTTAATAGTGCCCAATTATCCATAAATATGATTCCTAATAATCCTATGACGCACTTGTGCGATAAATAATCCAACTAATGAAAGCAAGAACACCTACGATCATTGAGAAAGCATAATGGTACATATAACCCGTTTGAATGCGTCTTACCGTGCCAGACACTTTATTTACAAGCCATGCAGAACCGTTGACCAAAAGACCATCAATCAAGATTCGATCCCCTGCTTTCCATAAGACTTTGCCCAGAGACACAGCCCCACTTGCAAAAAACTTTTGATTAAAATCATCAACAAAATATTTGTTATCCAACAAGGTATGCAGCCAACGGAAACGTTTATAGAACCATGTGGCAATTTCAGGCCTACGCATATAAATAAACCAAGCAGAAACCAACCCCCCCATAGCCAACCAGAATGGAGGCATCATCAAACCATGCGTTATAAACCCAAATACACCGTGATATGTCGCCTTCATTTCTGAGACCAGAGAGCCTTCCACGCCAACTCCAGCAATTGCCCCTTTAAAGAAGTCTCCGACTACCATTGGGTCTAACAGGTAACCTGCAAACACCGCTGGAATTGCCAAGGCTACAAGTGGCACCGTAACTACCCACGGTGATTCATGAAGGTGAGATTTTGTATGTTCATCCATGCGCTCTTCACCATGAAACACGAGGAAAAACATGCGGAAACTATAAAACGCGGTAACAAAGACACCTAACAACACCATCCAGTAGGCAAATGTAGCCCCTGGAACATCCGACATGTGAACCGCTTCAATAATGAGATCTTTTGAGAAGAAACCAGCAAATCCAGGGAAGCCAATCAAGGCCAAAGAGCCTATTAACGATGTCCAATAGGTAATCGGCATATATTTCTTTAAGCCGCCCATCTTGCGAATGTCTTGCTCGTGATGCATCGCAATAATCACAGAGCCCGCTGCAAGGAACAATAAGGCTTTAAAGAATGCATGCGTCATCAAATGGAAGACTGCCGCCCCATAAGCTCCTGCTCCTAAAGCAACCGTCATATAACCCAATTGGGACAAAGTTGAATAGGCAACAACCTTCTTAATATCATTCTGCACGATACCAATTAGGCCCATGAAGAAAGCTGTAATTGCACCAATCACCAAGACAAAACTCAATGCCGTAGTGCTGAGTTCATATAAAGGCGACATTCTTGCCACCATAAAGATACCTGCTGTAACCATGGTGGCGGCATGGATCAAGGCGGAGATTGGTGTCGGACCTTCCATTGAATCAGGCAGCCAGACATGTAAAGGAACCTGGGCAGACTTTCCCATTGCCCCAACAAATAACAAAATACAGGTCACTGTCATGAGTGACCACTCGGTACTGCCAATGATATTGATTTTCGAATCAGCTAGTGCTGGCGCTTTATCAAAGACCTCTTGATAATCCATCGACCCGAAGTACATCAGTACCGCTGCAATACCTAACAAGAATCCAAAGTCGCCTACACGATTCACCAGGAAGGCTTTCATATTGGCGTAAATAGCTGTATCACGCGTCGACCAGAAACCAATTAGTAGATACGACACCAAACCCACAGCCTCCCAACCGAAGAACAGCTGCATGAAGTTATTCGACATCACCAGCATCAACATCGAGAAGGTAAATAATGAGATATAACTAAAGAAACGCTGATAACTGTTGAATCCAGCTTGACTATCTTTCGGCCAATTATGCTCATCGTCAGACATATAGCCCATGGTGTAGACATGCACCATCAGCGACACGAATGTCACCACGACCATCATCATGGCCGTGAGATTGTCGATCATGAAACCGACATGGAACGAAATACCTTTTACCGCAGACCACGTGTAAAGGTTTTCATTATACGTATTACCATCAAATACAATATGCTTAAGTACCACAAACGATAAGATGCATGAAATTGCAACACCCAGAATCGTAACAGTATGTGCGCCTTTTCTGCCTATTTTGGACCCAAAAAGACCCGCAATAATGGCACCTATAAGAGGAGATAGCGGGATTAAAAGATAGATTAATTCCATAGTTACCCCTTCATCTCATCAAGTTCTTCAACATTAATCGTGCCACGATTTCGAAATAACACCACCAAGATAGCCAAACCGATTGCTGCTTCTGCTGCTGCCACCGTCAAAATAAAGAATACAAACACCTGCCCTGCCATATCTTGCAAATAATGAGAAAAGGAAATGAAGTTAATATTGACCGCTAGTAGCATTAGCTCAATACACATCAATATAATCAAAACATTTTTACGATTAAGAAATATACCGGCAATGCTAATCGCAAATAGCAAGCCCCCAACGATCAAAAAATGCGAGAGTGGTATCATTCTAATCGCCTCCAGTACTTTCAGACTTCATCTTTACAATACGAACACGATCAGTGCTCTTCACTTTCACCTGATCACTAGGGTTTTGAGATTTGGTCGAAGGTGGACGCTTTCTATGGGTCAGCGTAATGGCCGCAATAATCGCTACCAGAAGAATCACCGCCGCAATTTCAAACGGATAAACATAGTAGGTATAAAGCTGTTCACCTAGCACTTCCGTATTGTTGTAATCAGCGGGCTGTGGCGTTGGTTTGGGAATATGCAAACTCTTATTGGTCAACACCATAACCATTTCCGCTGCAACAACAACTGCAACTAACAATCCTACAGGCAAATATTTGATGAAACCTTCGCGCATGACATCAATGTTTATATCTAACATCATGATGACAAAGAGGAACAGCACCATGACCGCACCTACATACACCAAGATCAAAACAACACCTAGAAACTCTGCCTCAAGCATCACCCACAAGGCGGCACTATTAAAGAATGCCAAGATAAGAAACAACGCGGCATAAACAGGATTTCTTACCGTGACCATACTCACTGCAGAAGCTAGTAAGACAGCAGACAATAAGTAAAATATGATTTGTTCAAAACCCATAGGTTTAACTATCTCTCTATACTATCGGTAAGGGGCATCGGCAGCTTTATCCTGAGCCACCATCGTTTCATGTTTATCACCAAAGGCCAGCAATCGGTCTTTGGTTACAATATTCTCACCACGTTCTTCAAAGTGATACTCAAAGATTCTGGTTTCGACAATCGCATCAACGGGGCATGCTTCTTCACAAAAGCCGCAGTAAATACACTTAAACATATCGATATCGTAACGGGTGGTACGACGTGTTCCATCCTCACGTTCTTCAAGCTCAATATTAATGGCTAATGCAGGACAAACTGCCTCACATAATTTACAGGCTATACAACGCTCTTCTCCATTGGGATAACGGCGCAGGGCATGATGTCCACGAAAACGCGGTGATATAGGAGTCTTTTCTTCAGGATATTGAATCGTAACTTTGGGAGAGAATAATCTCCGCCCTGTTACGCTCAAGCCTTTTAGCAATTCAAATAGCGTGAAAGATTTGATCCAATGTCTTAATGTACTCGTCATCTCCATTCCCTCATGACAACCATGGCTGCCAGCCCAATGCAATCGCAATACCCAAACCGAAAATCCACACAAGTGTTACTGGAATCAATATTTTCCAACCTAAGCGCATAATTTGGTCGTAACGATAACGAGGAAACGTTGCGCGAAACCACAAGTATAGGAAAATGAAGAATGCTGTTTTAAGTAACAACCAATGAATACCATTACCTAACAACACACCAATAAAGGGTAGCTCGGTTAAGAAATCAACGCCTTGGAAAGGTGATAACCAGCCACCAAAGAATAAAATAGCGGCCAAGGCTGAAATAAGTAGCATATTCGCGTATTCAGCCAAGAAGAATAAGGCAAAAGCCATACCCGAATACTCAACATGGAAACCCGCTACAATCTCAGATTCACCTTCCGCCACATCAAACGGTGCACGGTTAGTTTCAGCAACACCTGAAATAAAGTAAACCAGGAACAAGCCAATCAACGGCCAAACAAACCAGTGAGTAATTCCTCCTGACTGGGCTTCAACGATCCCCGAAAGATTCATGGTTCCCGCTGCCATCAAAACACCTACCAGCGCAAAACCCATCGCGATTTCATAAGAAACCACCTGTGCACCAGCACGCATGGCACTCAAAATGGCATATTTCGAATTTGATGCCCAACCTGCCAATATAATTCCGAAGACATCCAAGGAAGTAATTGCCAAAATAAATAACAAGCCAACATTAATATCGGCCAATACCATCTGCGCTTGAAACGGCATGACTGACCAGGCAACAAAAGCGGGCGCCAAGGCTAATACGGGCGCAAGGTAGAAAACAAAGCGACTGGATTTATTAGGAAGAATAACTTCCTTAAACATCAATTTGACAACATCGGCAATCGGCTGCAACCAACCTTTAGGGCCTACCCTGTTGGGCCCCATCCGCACTTGCATATAGCCAATAACTTTACGCTCGGCATAAGTGGTGTATGCAACCGCTAAAATGAGTGGGAGTAATATGGCTACGATCTTAATAAGAATGACCAATACTGTCTGCACCCATTCAGGAAATGCGTTCCAAATTGATAAAACAAAATCCATTAGCAATCACCACTTATTTCAAGAGTACCAAACGAAGCTCCTAAAATGCTGGATTTGTTCGTTGCAGCAAGTAACGATACGCATCCCTTAGGCACCTGATCATCTGACACAAGCGTCATAACCGCTCTGGCATCACCCTGTTTCACAGTCACCGCTTGGCACTGATCTAGCCCCATCGCTTGTATATCCTGTGAATTCATACTCACCGAATCACGTTCTGTCGCATAGGTTTTTTGTAGGGATGTTGCCCGCTGGGTAACAGCATCAATAGAGAAGGCATGAAGATAGCTAATTTTTTGAAGTACGTTTGCCGGATTTGACAGTACTTCAGGTTTATCAAAGATTTCTGAACCTGAAAACTGGCGGGTATTATCGGGTTTACTCTCTACATTCGCATTGAATTCATCCAGAACATCCTGACTGCTCATGTACTCAAAACCATTAACACCCAGAACATTACCCATAACACGTAGCACTTTCCAACCAGGCTTCGAATCACCCCGTTGTTTAACAGCTGCACGATAACTTTGCTGTTTTCCTTCCGCGTTGATAAACGTTCCTGATGATTCCGAAGCGGTGGCGACAGGTAACAAAACATCAGCAACAGCTCGTAGTTTATCGCTAGCAAATGCGGTAAATGCAATCACCTTGGCATGATGCATCGCCCCTTCTGCAATCTGTGGGTTGGCACAGTCAAATTGTGGATCGACGTTATAGAGAACATATGTTTTGGTCGCAGACATCAACATATCTGAGGTATGCCGGCCAATATCACCGGCATTTTCTCCACCAGCAACACGATGAGGAACCATCCCCGTTAACCATGCGCCAGCGGTATTTGCAGCTTCTGGCAAATACCCCAGTTTAGCACCAGAGCTCTTGGCCAGCACCGCAGCTAAGGCTCTCAAGGTCGCATAATGAGGGAAATTAACGACTTGGCTACCTAATACAACAAGTGACTTATCGCTGTTTTTTAATGCCTGACAAAGGCTTTCAAGAGAGTCATCTTTTTCATTACTCAGTGCTTCAAGCTCTGAGGGTAAATCACCACAATAGCTAGCAATACTCGCCAAAGTATTCACCAGTCCAGCAGGGTCACGAATGAACTCACCAGAAACATCATAGTTATGCGTTAATGCATAAGGGTTAAGGAAAAAGACCTTCGCTCCTTTTGTTACTGCCTTACGTACCCGATGATTAATCATGGGTTGATCACGACGAACATCAGAACCAATAAACAGGAATACTTTTTGTTCTTCTAAGCCTTCAATATCAGTGCCTAACCAAGGAAATTGTGGTTCCTTGCCCTGATCAGAAAAATCGATTTGGCGTAAGCGATGATCCAAATTGCTAATACCCTTGTTACGCATCAGCTTTTGTAATAAATATAACTCTTCAGTAGAAGAACTCGCTGAAGCCAACACACCCACTTCGTTAGGATCTGATGCTTCAAGCATTTCGCCAGCAGCTTCAAGAGCCGCATCCCATGAAACCGTATTCCATGAGCCATCACTATTCTTGATCATGGGCTGAGTTTGACGGTCTTGGGCGTTCAAACCTTCATAACTGAATCTGTCGCGGTCTGAAATCCAACATTCATTGATTGCATCATTTTCTTGAGGTACAACCCGCATCACTTCATCTTGGAAAGAATGCAGAAACACATTCGAACCTACACAGTCATGAGAAGCGATAGAAGGTGCTTGAGCAATCTCCCACGCACGGGCTTTATAACGTGAAGGCTTTGCAGTTAAAGCACCAACGGGACAGATATCAATGACATTTCCTGATAATTCAGAGTCGAGACTCTTTTCAATATACGTCCCAATCTCCATCGACTCACTTCGACCTGTTGCACCCAACTCACGCATGCCTGCAATTTCTTCACCAAAACGAACACAACGTGTACATTGAATGCACCGTGTCATTTCAGTTTCAACGAGTGGCCCTATATCTTTGTCAGCAACAACACGCTTAATCTCAACATATGCCGAAGAATGATCACCATGGGAGACAGAAATATCTTGCAACTCGCACTCACCCCCCTGATCGCAAATCGGGCAATCCAAGGGGTGATTGATGAGCAAGAATTCCATAATGGATTTCTGTGATTCAGCGGCTTTCACAGAATTGGTTAGTACTTTCATACCAGGCATAACTGGCGTTGCACACGCTGGCATTGGCTTAGGGGCTTTTTCGACTTCCACCAAACACATTCTGCAATTAGCTGAGATTGAGAGCTTTTCGTGGTAACAGAAACGAGGAATATTAATACCCGCCCTATCTGCTACTTCAATAATCATCTTACCAGGTTCGGCTTGCAATTCTTGGCCATTGATTTCGATGGTAATTAGATCATCACTCATGATTTACCTCCGACCATACTGCGACCATATTTGACGTAATATTCAAACTCATCGCGATAATGCTCAATGAAACTCCAAACGGGCATTGCTGCCGCCTCACCTAATGCACAGATGGTGCGACCTTCAATTTTATGTGCCACATCAACTAATTTTTCAATATCAGCCGTGGTTCCTTGGCCATTCACAATTCGCGTTAACATCCGATAGAGCCAACCAGTGCCTTCTCGACAGGGAGTACATTGACCACAAGATTCTGAAAAATAAAAGCGAGATATGCGACGTAGTAACTGCACCATATCCGTCGAATCATCGATAACCATGACAGCGCCCGAACCTAAATAAGACCCCGCATGTTGGATGGAATCATAATCCATGGTGAGCTCCATCATCTTGTCTCCAGGCAAGACTGGAACTGATGACCCGCCAGGAATAACGGCTTTGAGTTTTCTACCTTTCCATACACCACCTGCCATCTCTAGCAAATCGGCAAAAGGTGTTCCCATTGGAATTTCAAAATTCCCAGGGTTCTCTAAATGACCAGACATAGAAAACAGTTTTTCACCGCCAGAGCCTTCTATGCCCTGCTCCATAAACCACTCACCACCACGAGTCAGAATCGTTGGGATGGAAGCGAGTGTTTCTGTGTTATTGATTGTTGTTGGGCGACCATAAAGACCAAAGTTTGCAGGAAATGGGGGTTTAAAACGTGGCTGACCTTTTTTACCCTCTAAGGACTCAAGCAAGGCTGTCTCTTCACCACAAATATAAGCACCAGCACCCAACGAACCATAGAGATCGAAATCGATTCCAGTACCCTTGATATCTTTACCCAGATAACCAGCATCATAGGCTTCTTTTAGCGCCTCTTCGAAATGAATGAAGGGTTCATCCATAAACTCACCGCGCAGATAGTTATACCCAACCGTAGCACCGATGGAATAACCAGCAATTGCCATACCTTCAATCAAAGCATGTGGATTAAAGCGTAAAATATCACGATCTTTACAGGTACCTGGCTCAGATTCATCTGAATTACAAACGATATACTTTTGACCTGGCATTTTACGTGGCATAAAGCTCCACTTAAGACCTGTAGGGAAACCTGCTCCTCCACGTCCTCGTAAACCAGAACTTTTCACCTCTTCAATGATATCGTCGGGAGACGTTTCTTCATCGAGAATTTTTTGCCATGCCTGATAACCACCGACCTTCAAGTAGCTTTCAAGGGTATGAGCTTTATCTCCGAATTGTTTGGTTGTAAAGCAAACCTGATCAACCATCAACTCACTCCAGATTATCTAAAATCTCATCAACTTTTTCAGTGGTGAGATCAGTGTAATAAACATGATTGACTTGCATCATCGGCGCACTACTACAGGCAGCAAGACATTCTTCTTCCTGTTTGATGAAAAACTTGCGGTCAGGTGTTGATTCACCCGTTTTCACACCCAGTTTCGTTTCAATATGCTCAACAATTTCGTCCGAACCACGCAACATGCAAGACACATTGGTACAAACTGAAACGGAGTACTTAGCCGCAGCTTTCTCATCCGTTTCATACATCGAATAGAAACTAGCAACTTCATAAACCGCAATGTTATCGAGATCAAGATAGTCAGCTACCGCATCCATCTTTTCAATCGACAAATAATGATCTTCATGCATCACCGCGCGCAATGCCGCTAATAATGCAGAACGTTTCTGTTCCGGGGGATATTTTGTTAACCAATGATCAATGTCTTCACGCTCGTAAGTTGAGAGCAAATCACTGGGTCTTGATAGCGTCGTCATTATCGGTCTACCTCACCAAATACAATGTCTTGTGTACCAATAATGGTTACCACATCTGCCAACATATGACCTCTCGCCATTTCATCAATTGACGATAAATGCACAAAACCAGGAGCACGTAACTTCACACGATAGGGTTTGTTCGCACCATCGGAAACCAGATAACAACCAAACTCACCTTTAGGATGCTCAACGGCGGAATACACCTGCCCTTCAGGTAAGGTATAACCTTCAGTCGCGAGTTTGAAATGTTGAATAAGCGATTCCATACCTGATTTCATATCAGTACGATTTGGTGGAGCAACTGCGCTGTCATCTAACATCACAGGCCCAGGGGTTGCTCTTAGCCAATCAACACACTGTTTAATGATTCGATTGGACTGACGCATTTCCTCAACACGCACTAAGTAACGATCGTAACAGTCACCTTCCACACCAACAGGTATATCAAAGTCAACTTTATCGTAAGCTGCATAGGGTTGCTTTTTACGTAAATCCCATTCAATGCCTGAACCTCTAAGCATTGGACCAGAAAAGCCAAGTTGCTTAGCTCGTTCTGGAGTCACTACGCCAACACCAACTAAACGCTGTTTCCAAATTCGGTTATCTGTCAATAATGTTTCATATTCATCAACGCAGGCTGGGAAACGCCGTGTGAAATCTTCAATAAAGTCCAATACGGAACCCGACCGGGTTTCATTGAGTTTATTGACATCCTGCTTACTCTTCCAACGTGACTCCTCATAAAGCGGCATGCTATCTGGTAAGTCACGATACACACCACCTGGACGGTAGTACGTTGCATGTAAACGAGCACCAGACACTGCCTCGTATACATCCATTAAATCTTCACGTTCACGAAAGGCATAAAGGAACATCGTCATTGCGCCAACGTCCAAACCGTGAGCACCGATCCACATTAAATGATTTAAGATTCGGGTAATTTCATCGAACATGGTTCGGATGTATTGCGCTCGAATAGGTGCTTCGATTCCCATCAATTGCTCTATTGCACGAACATAGGCATGTTCATTACACATCATCGAGACATAATCGAGACGATCCATATAACCAATACTTTGGTTGTAGGGTTTGGATTCGGCTAGCTTTTCAGTGCCACGATGCAATAAACCAATGTGTGGATCTGCTCGCTCTATAACCTCTCCATCCATTTCTAGAACAAGACGTAATACGCCATGCGCTGCCGGATGAGCAGGGCCAAAATTCAAAGTGAAATTACGAATATCAGGCATTAATCATCACCCTCAATCGGAGAAGAAATTGAATCATTTTCACGAATCACTCTTGGCACTAAAACTCGAGGCTCAATCGTTACAGGCTCATAGACAACCCGCTCTTCCTCTTCGTCATAGCGCATTTCAACATGCCCAACCAATGGAAAATCTTTTCTAAATGGATGTCCAACAAAGCCATAATCCGTAAGGATACGACGTAAATCTGGGTGCCCAGAAAAAACAATACCAAATAGATCAAATGCTTCGCGTTCAAACCAATTAGCAGACGACCATACTTCAACAACAGAGTCGATAACCGGCACATCATTATCACTACAGTAAGCACGGACACGAATACGATGATTGTTTTCAACTGATAATACATGATAAATAACGGCAAAACGCTCACCATCGTATTCTTCATACTCAGGAGCATCTTCAAAATTAAACCACTCGGAACCCGTTTGTTTTACGCCACGACTAAAGCCAGATCCTGATGCCTGTGTCTCCCATTCCGTACTACCAAAAGACAGATAATCAATTCCCGACAAATCAACTAACTCATCACACAAAGTCGTATCATCATTAATAAGAAAATAAGATACCGCAAGAATATCTTCAGCTTTGATATTCAGCGTTAGCTCACCGTACGCAATTTCTGTAGAAATCAGCTTGTCGTTGAGCTTACCTTGGATATAAGTCTCTAAATGTTGCAACGATTCAGTCATTAATGATTAGCCTCGTGCAATGGTATTCGTATTACGAATTTTATTTTGTAATTGAATAATGCCATATAACAATGCTTCAGCTGTCGGAGGACAGCCTGGCACATAGATATCTACCGGCACAATACGATCACAACCTCTAACCACAGAGTAGGAATAATGGTAATAACCTCCGCCATTGGCGCATGATCCCATCGAGATCACCCAACGAGGCTCAGCCATTTGGTCATAAACTTTACGTAGCGCAGGAGCCATCTTATTCGTTAATGTCCCAGCAACAATCATGACATCAGATTGACGAGGGCTGGGACGGAAAACGATACCGAAACGGTCAAGATCATAGCGAGAAGCACCCGCGTGCATCATTTCAACGGCACAGCAGGCTAAACCAAAAGTAACGGGCCATAACGAACCAGTGCGCGCCCAATTAATCAACTTATCAGCAGAAGTCGTTACAAAACCTTCCTTAAGAACACCCTCTATTCCCATTCTAACGCACCCTTTTTCCACTCATAGATAAAACCCACGATAAGAATAAGAAGAAATATTGCCATCGAGATCAAGCCAAACATGCCAATTTCATCAAGCACAATCGCCCACGGAAAAAGAAACGCAATTTCAAGATCAAAAATAATAAAGAGAATGGCAACGAGATAATATCTCACATCAAACTTAATACGTGCATCCTCAAAAGCTTCGAATCCACATTCAAAAGGGGCATCTTTTTGTGCGTATGCTTTTCTAGGGCCCAGCAACATACCAAGCACGAGCAACACCACTGCCAAACCAACGGCAACTCCCATAAAGATAAGAATCGGCAGATAGGCCTCAACCATTAGAACTCCCTTAGATTATGCTGCACAGATCAAGCGAACAGGTATATGACTGCACATATACACTTGACCAACTCCCAAGAATATACACAACGGTAGTTGTGTACTCAAGCCACTGAACACAAATAATCTTGTTGACATACATCACATTCCCTATTAGGCGAAAACCAAAAAAACACATAAATTAAACGCCAAAAAACCCATTATAAGTATTAAATTTCAAACACTTAAAAGAACATTAAGTTAAACAATACTAAGAATTAATTATTAATTTATTTTATTAGCTCATATAAAAAATAATTGATAGCCATCTAACTATTTAAACAATCAAACAAGCTAAACTTACAACCATTTCATTGGTGAAAATCAAATGTAAACCACTATACGAAAGATTATTTAATCGATATTAAATTATTATATTTCAGATGTTTGAGATAAATAGAAAACTCATAAAAGACACTAGCAATCAACACATAAACTCATAAACTCATAAAATAGACAGACACAAAAAAGCCTGCTACTAAGCAGGCTTTTTTAAAACTCCGATGTCTCTAGAGCACCTATACACTGCGCGACAACCAAAAGTTAATGGAAGTAAACGTCTTCGCCA
>CACVAY010000048.1 GCA_902727985.1 uncultured Thiotrichaceae bacterium
AATAAACGCTACTTAAGAGACAAGGCCAATTGATAAGCTTCATTCTTGGTCATTGAGCTTAGCTGTGATGCTATCTTTGCTGCTTGTTTCACTGGTAGTTCATCAATCAATACTTTCAACATTTTTCGATGATCCAGCTCACTAGCTGAGTGATCATCCTGCTTGTCAGCACCTTGTAGCACAAGCACAAACTCTCCCTTTAGACGCTTGGTATCTTCATCTAACCATTCGCCCAAATACCCTACTGGTCCGCGATAGACTTGCTCAAACTTCTTCGTGAGTTCTCGTGCCAAAGTAATCTGTCGGTTTGCGCCAAGCACTTCTACGATATCTTCAACACAAGCTTGTACGCGATGATTAGATTCGTAGTACACCTGCGTCCTAGGCTCTAATGCATTGCCTGCCAGCACTTGTTTTCTTGCCGTAGATTTAGCAGGGAGAAATCCTTCGAAGGTAAACCGGTCAGTGGGAATACCCGCAATTGAGAGCGCAGTGATCACCGCACTGGCTCCTGGGATTGGTACTATTTTAATATCAGCTTTGCCCAATTCACGCACCAACTTATACCCAGGATCACTGATTAGCGGCGTACCTGCATCGCTTATCAGAGCAGCATCATTCCCTGCTTCGAGAAACTTTTGGATTTCTTCAATTTTTTGAACTTCATTATGATCATGCAAAGCAAGTAAATCGTTATTAATACCAAAATAACGCATTAGTTTCAGTGAGTTCCTCGTATCTTCCGCATAAATCCGCTGAACATTTTCCAGAGTTTCGATTGCACGTGTTGTCATGTCTCCCAAATTTCCAATGGGAGTGGCGACAACAAATAATGTTCCGTGGTTATTTTTCATGCAACTTTCCTGTACAATCATGGATATTCGGGTCTCCGCCAACAATGACAATAACACGATAGGCTATGGGGAACACCGTTCATCGCACTTTTTACGAAGACTAATAATGTTAAAAAATACTACGCGTCATCTGCTAATACTTTCAGCTTTAGCAGCACTCACTGCCTGTGATATCAGCCCTGTTAAAAACCCACCTCCCGCTGCTGATCCTATTATCGTTTCGGGTGTAGCTGACATAAAAGTCAATCAAGCTAATCTGCTCTACCAACAAGGTAAAAAGCGTGAAGCTGCTGAAGCTTATTTCCAAGCAGGTAACGCCAGCCCATCACCACAACGCGAACGTTTAATCTTGCAAGCTGCTGAAGCAGCTTCTATGTTACCCGACAAGAATTTAATGAGCCGTTATGTAAGAGCAATCAATACTCAACAACTCAATCGCAATACCTCAGCACGATATGATTATGTGAAGGGCTTGATTCTAATGCTTGAGGGACGTTTTGCTTTGGCATTAGATATTTTACCAAAAAACACCCATGGTATTACTAAAGCGTTAGCCAATAAGATTCGTATCACTAGACTACGAGCTGCTGATAAATCTGGCAATCCATTACTGATAGTCAAAGAGCGAGATGCTCAGCACGTATTACTCACCAATGCACGCAATCAAAAAAGTAATCGCACAGAAATTTGGCGAAATGTGCAACAACTATCGTTGAATGCCATTAACGCCGAAAGAAGGACTAGCAAGCAATCGCTACGTGGCTGGTTCGATCTTGCTTATATCAAACTAAGCTCCACGGGTGATCACAACAAGCTAACGAGCAATATTGCTCTTTGGCAAAAAAACTTTCCTTCTCATCCTGGAACGATCTTTGCTCAAGAGCTCATGGGCAATCCCGCAACACTACAGACTAACTCCACACCTTCAAATGTTAGCTTGAACAGCAGCAAGCCCACTGCCGTTTTACTACCATTCTCTGGCAATATGAGCAATATCGGCAACTCGATTTATCGTGGCATTGTGGATGCTCACAAACGTCATCCTAATGCACCAGCTTTACGTAAATACGACACCTCGACAGCCGATGCCACAGTACTATATAACCAAGCTACCAAAGAAGATTCTGGCTTTGTGCTTGGCCCCTTCTCCAAAAGCAACTTAACATCGGTTTCACGTAATGGTTACCTCAATATCCCCGTATTAGGTTTGAATTATCTACCGTCTGGCCAACATCGTCCTGATAACTTACTGCAATTCGGTTTATTACCTGAAGATGAGGCAGTACAAATTGCTCAATTACTTAGCAATCAGTCCTCTAAACGGGTCGCAATACTCGTCCCTGACTCTGCTTGGGGACAACGTCTTGAACAGGCTTTTACAGAAAACTTCACACAACGTGGCGGACAGATCGTTACCACCCTACGTTATACGAATCGTGCAACGGGTTATACCTCCGTTATCAGCAGCTTCATGCGTGATATCAAAGGGAATGTAGATGCCATTTTTCTTGCCGCATCGCCTACGCAAGCACGTTTAATTTTTCCTGTCACAAAATCGATTGAAGATATTGCTATACCTGTTTACGCAACCTCCCATATCTTCAGCGGTCGTCCATTCCCCACGATGGATAACAGCTTGAATGGCATTCTGTACACAGAAATTCCCTGGATACTCAAGAATGCAAACAGCATCCCTGACACACTGCGTTACCCACGCCTCTATGCGCTTGGGCTTGATGCTTTTACCATTTCAAAAAAACTCTCAAGCTTACAAAGGGGTAATACACTCAAGGGGAATACGGGTACGCTACGATTCAGCGAAGACGGCAGCTTACATCGCACCTTATCGATTGCGACCTTTGCTGATGGCAAACCTACCTTAGTTGCTAAATAAAACTGTGGCTAGGTTACTCAAAACGACCAAACAAATCGGCGACCATGCAGAGCTAGTCGCTCGTTACTATCTCGAAAACCAGGGGTTGGTTTTCATCAGTGCAAACTTTCGTAGCCGCATGGGAGAGATTGATCTCATTATGAAAGATATCGCGCAAGAGAGCTTGGTGTTTGTTGAAGTACGCTATCGTAAAAATGCAACATTCGGCGGTGCAGCTGTCACGGTCAATCGGCAAAAGCAACAACGCCTGATTAAAACAGCCCTCTTTTACCTACAAAAACATGCACCAAATGCTTGCGCACGTTTTGATGTGGTAGCGATTGAAGGACGATTACCTGCTATTATAGAGGACATTGATCACTCACAAATCAACTGGATTCCCAACGCATTCCAAACATGACGTATTATGAAGAAAAACTGCACCAGCATTGATTTCTTTAGAGAAGCCTCACCCTATATTCAGCAGCACAGAGGCAAAACCTTTGTTCTTGCGCTGAGTGGTGAAGTTATCAAACATCCGCAATTTAATGTGATTTTGCAAGACATCGCGATTCTATCAACATTGGGTGTGAAAGTTATTCTGGTACATGGCTCCCGCCCGCAAGTAGATGAGGAGTTAAAAGCCTTAGACCACGACATTCTTATTCAAAATGATTTACGTATTACCGATGATGTAACGCTCAAAATCTCCACATCCATTATTGGCACGATTCGTTTACACATCGAAAACATGCTCACCAATATTCTAAATACGCCCCCCATCATCAATGAAGGAGTTGGCGTACTCTCAGGGAATTTAATCACCGCAAAGCCATTGGGCATTATTGATGGTACAGATTATCAGCACACGGGTGAAGTGAGGAAAATCAACACACAACTGATTAATACGCTACTCGATCAGCATAATATCGTGATGCTTTCACCACTTGGGTTTTCTCCTACAGGGCAAACCTTCAACCTGCGCTATGAGCAGATTGCCAGCTTTACCGCAAAAGCCCTGCAAGCAGACAAACTGATATTTTTACATGCGGAAGATTTCTCTTTGCCACAACACACACGTCTGCTCAATCTTGCCGAACTTATTCACGAGAATGATACCCAGCAAAGGCTGTTTACAGACATTGATGATGCCTTATCAGCAGGTGTGCAGCGTATTCATCTTATCAATGCTGATATGGAAGGCGGTTTGCTGATGGAGCTGTATACGCGTGATGGCATCGGCGCAATGTTCTCTGCTGATCAATACGAAGAAATTCACTCTGCACGTATAGATAATGTTTCTGGCATTTTGGAACTGATTCGCCCACACGAAGAAAAAGGCATTCTGGTAAAACGCTCTCGTGAGCAATTGGAATTAGAGATTAATAACTTTGCAGTGATTGAACGCGACCACACGATTATTGGTTGTGCAGCCTGTTACCGCATTCCTGATACTGACATTGGCGAGATAGCCTGCCTAGCCATTCATCCCGATTATCGCGGTAATGATCGTGGGGGCAAGCTACTTGATTACCTCAGTGGACAAGCGAAAGCGCGGGGGATTGAACAACTCCTGGTACTCACCACGCAAACCACGGACTGGTTTAGAGAACGTGGTTTCAAAGAAGCAACCGTCAACAGCCTGCCCGAGAGTCGCAAGGCTGTGTATAATTTTCAGCGGAATTCGAACATTCTCATCCGCGATAACCCCTAATGATGCTTTCTGAGTGTGACGGGTTGAGAGGTAGCTGCGCGTTTCTTCTTCATACGAATATTCAAAAACTCTACCCCTAATGAGAATGCAATTGCAAAATAGAGATAGCCTTTCGGTACGTGATGTCCAAGGCCTTCTGCCACAAGAATTGCCCCAACCATAACCAAAAACGCCAAAGCGAGCATTTTCACACTAGGGTGCTCCTCGATAAAACGTCCGATACCATCTGCCGCAAACATCATTACGCCAATCGCAACCACAATCGCTGCAATCATCACCATCACCTCATCAGCCAAACCAATAGCAGTGATAACAGAATCTAGCGAGAAAATAATATCCAAGACGGCGATTTGCATCATAATTATGACAAAAGAAGCCCCCGCTTTGTTTGTTGTACTCGTCTCTTCTTCACCTTCTAAACTACTATGAATCTCGGTTACAGCACTATAGAGCAAAAACAAACCACCGAAAAAGAGAATCAAGTCACGCCACGACACCGGATGATCATTCAGGAACCCAATCTCAAAGATAGGGACAGTCAACTTAGCTATCCAGGCAAGCATAACTAACAGCATAATACGCGTGATCATCGCAACTAACAGACCAAAACGCCGCGCCACAGGACGTTGCTTCTCTGGCAGTTTGTTGACCATCAAGGTCAAAAAGATAATGTTATCGATACCTAGCACAATCTCAAGAATTGTGAGTGTGATAAAAGCACTCCAGAGATTTAAATCAAACAGCCATTCCATTACACCACACCTTCCTCATTTACCCATTGAACTAGAAACAGGTATTCTAAGCCTCATTTTAGAAAGCTGCATCAGCACCCCCCTCATATTTCGATCGTTTTTTAATCAAAACAGAAGGTATCCAGAGAATTTTCTAAGAAAGGTCGATGGCATGTCTCTTGAGATCATCTAACTCGACATATTTAAGTGTTTTTTGATTGGTCGCCAGAATATATACCGAGGGCGCTACGCCTGCATCGAATGCCTGTTTCCAGCGCGTTGCACAGAGACACCATTTATCGCCAGGCTTTAACCCAGAGAAATCATATTCAGGAACAGGTGTGGAGAGGTCGTTACCATTAGCTTGGCTAAATACCAGAAAATCTTCTGTAACTTTTACGCAAACTGTGTGGGAACCCACATCATTCTTGCCAGTTGTGCAATTACCATCACGATAAAACCCTGTAAGCGGGTCTTTACCACAAACCTCTAATGCTAAACCTAATACATTCAGTGACTCAGCCTGACTCATTGCCGCTCCTTGTTATTTTATCCAATGGGCATTATGGCTTATTTTAAACACAAAGAATATAGACAGCGCTCTTGAAGACATTAAGGAAAACGAACTGACCTAAGCTTATCGCCCTCTGCTTTCACTAACATTGCGTATACCCACATCAAACAGCTCAACAGGTATGGTGATAGGGAAATGTGAGCCGGCTTTGGTCACCAACTCCAACTTTAGATTCAGTTTTTTCTGCTTCACATAAGGCATGCTGGAATGCGGAACGATTCTCAAATCCAAAACGCCCTCCTGACCAACATCCAGCTTGGTCAAACGTGAAGGTATCAGCGTAATAGGCACTTCACCACGCTCCAACTGTGCCGCCTGAATCCAGTAGGAAGGTTTAGAGCCACCATTACTGACATGTAGCTGAAACTTACCACCATTACGCCCTACTCTTACAATCTGCCTTGAAGCCGTTAGAATAAGTTTATCTTCATTAGCCAGACCTGAGGGAGGCAAAGGAGCTGGAGGAACATCCTGATGCTGTTGTGCAATTAATGAACCATCATCACCACGTAAGAAACGATTATTGATATGATCATCACTGACCCATGTACCGCGCGGCCCACCAATCAAAGTGTTTGCCAAGATATTCTTGGTCAGGTTCCACAAAGTGGTTTCGCCGCTCTCAGTAACAGCAATAATTTCTTCTGAGCTATTGGTGAATTCAACGGAACGCACTTTGTTTTTTGAATGACCATTCAAGGTATTCAGCGCGGTAAAATCATGCGTTCGGCTACCTGTGACAAAATTCCAAACGCCTATATTTCCATCACTAGCACCAGAAACTAAGCGGCTCGAATTTCGATCAAAACCAATTGAGCTTACCGGTGCCTGATGCCCCTTCAAACTCTTGAAGTGTTTCTTAGAATCTAAACTCCATATTTCAATGCCATTTTCTTCTTCCACATGTGTTCTGAGTCCTGCGGCCAGATACTTACTATCTGGACTGATAGCAAGCGATACAAAACCACGCGTTTTTTCTGGGGCAAAAAAGGTTTGAGCGAGACTTTTGGTTAA
>CACVAY010000049.1 GCA_902727985.1 uncultured Thiotrichaceae bacterium
AGTCTTGCGGAAGCTCAGAGAGCCGGGGTTGGGGAGTGGATTCTTTTTTAGACGCACGATTTAGCACAGTTGCTGATTTTTGAAGTCGATGATTATACAATGGTTTTAGCTTGAGCGGGAATTGCTGGCAGATTATGTGCAATAAAAATGATAATCCTAAGGAAAGGTTTCTTCGCTATAATGTACTTATGTTCGCCCTGATACCTGCTTAATACCATGAGAATTGATTTATGAAAAACATCCTTCTTTTACTTAGCTTCACCCTATTCTTCAGCCCTGTATTTGCTTCCGATATGGCAAAAGAAAAACGCTGGGCAGAACAAATCGAAGACGGCCTGATGGATGGTGAATCCGCAGAACTCAACGCAGGTGATATTTCCTTTTATACGGTTTATACCGAAGCAGGTGAAGCTAAAGACACAGCCATTTTACTCCTCCATGGACTAGGCGTGCATCCCGACTGGCAGCAAGTCATCAACCCTTTACGCACCGCATTACCAGAGAAAGGTTGGAGCACACTGTCAATTCAATTACCGATTCTAGAAAATGGCGCACCCGAAAAAGACTACAAACCCTTATTAAAAGAAGTGCCTGCTCGACTTGAAAGTAGCATCACCTTCCTTAGAGAAAAGGGGGCAAAAAACGTATTGATCATTGCACATAGTCATGGGGCACAAATGGCAACCTATGCACTACAAGACATGCAAGATCAAGTGACTGGCTTTGTAGGCATCGGCATGGGGCCTGACAATGCAGATTACCTGCCTAAACTAACTATTCCAGTTTATGACTTGTATGGTGAAAACGACCTTGAGGATGTTTTAAAATCAGTAGAGAAACGTGCGAAAGCCAGTAAAGATAACAAAAATTACAAGCAAACAAAGGTCAAAGGTGCTTCACATTTCTTTGATGATATGGATGAGCAATTAATCGATATCGTTGTGGCATGGCTTAAAGATCACAGCGAGTGAAGTTCCCCTCATGATTTTGGAAACCAAAATACGTTGCCCTGAATGTGGCAACGATACGCAAGAAAGCATGCAGGAGAATGTCAGCGTGCAGTTTTATCGTTGCCCCCATTGTAAAACACAACTAAGTACTAAAGCTGGTGAATGCTGTGCTTTTTGTTCTTATGGAGATACGCCCTGTCTGTCCGCACAGATGGTCGGGTCATCTTGTTGCGGGGAGTTTACTTCCTGATCTCAACTGAGCAAAAAATAGCGGATAACTTATGGGAGGTCATAGCTAGCACCGCTGATTTCAATGGTGCTATTGAAGATTTGCTATAGAGTACCTGAGTCAGGCAGTCTTTTTATCTTGCTCGGCCTGGCGTTCTTTATCCGCCGCTTGCTGTGCTTGTTTAGCCTGGATCTTAGCTAAGCGATTTAGTTCGATACGCTCAGCCACATCACCACCAAGGTGTACTTCACCACGTGCTTTCGCTAAGTTCATTTGCTTCTCACGTTCCGCAAAACGGGCTTTCTGTTCCGGCGAATATTTGTCATAGCAATGTGGGCAGCTCACACCATGTTCAAAATGCTCGCTCTGCATCTCTTCTTCGGTGATTGGCATACGGCAGGCGTTGCATTGCTCATAAGAACCGGGCTCAAGATCATGGTCTACCGTGACACGCTCATCAAAGACGAAGCATTCACCATCCCATAAGGTGTTTTCCTTGGGCATCTCTTCAAGATACTTCAAAATGCCCCCCTTTAGATGGTAAACATCGTCATAGCCTTGTTCTTTAAGGTAAGCCGTCGATTTTTCACAACGAATACCGCCAGTGCAAAACATAGCGATTTTTTTACCTTTGTGTTGTTCAAGGTTCGCTTTGACATACTCTGGGAATTCACGAAATGTCGTCGTGTTAGGGTTTGTTGCATTGCGAAAGGTACCAACCTGATACTCATAATCATTACGTGTATCAATCAAAACCGTATCTGGATCACTGATGAGCGCATTCCATTCTTCAGCTGTGCAATAGGTACCAACAGCCTGGTTAGGATCCACGCCCTGAATTCCCATGGTCACAATCTCTTTCTTGAGCTTAACCTTGGTGCGTTTGAACGGCATGGATGCTGAAAATGATTCTTTATAGTCAAATTCAGCAAGACGGGGATCTTTATGCAAACATGCGAGTACAGCATCAATACCTTCGCGTGAACCAGCTATGGTGCCATTAATGCCCTCGTTAGCGAGAAGGAGAGTACCTCGAACCTGATGGTCAAGCATGCAAGTGAGTAGAGGCTGGCGCAGATCCTCGAAACCATCCAAACGGACGAATTTATAAAGCGCACAAACAACAGTCTGTGACATGGGTATTACCTCGATGCGATCCGGAACGTAAATCCGGAGCAATCAATGGACTGATGGTGTTGTGACAGCATCAGATGAAGGTGGGATTATAATCGCAATACGGGGAGGAATTCAAACAGCTCTCAGTGTGTATACCTAAGGTATTACAGCCTGTGGCATTGTTTGCTGGAACTACTCATTAAACGGATCTAGCAACATACCACACAATAGCATTTCTCAGGCACAAAAAAGCCAGCTTGTAAGCTGGCCTTTATGTGTGTAACTATTCCTAATCAGCAGATTACTCAGCCATCAAATGCTCATACTTAAGCATTAACTCATCTTCCGTTTCTTCGTTATCAGGGTCTTTAGGGATACAATCAACCGGACAAACCTCAACACACTGGGGCTCATCATAATGCCCAACACATTCCGTGCATTTCTTAGGGTCAATTTCATAGATTTCGTCACCCATGCTAATTGCCTCATTTGGGCACTCAGGTTCACAAACATCGCAATTGATGCATTCGTCAGTAATTAACAATGACATGATTCAGGTTCTCTTAATTCCAGTAAAGTAATTCTACCCGTCTAACAACGGAAAACTATTAAGGTTAATTCTAACAGGGAATTTAAAAAAAAGGGGGGTGATTTAACTCAAGTAGGCCAGGTAAATCAAATCACCTGACCCAGCTTCTTTATTTAGCTGCTTTTTCTTCTTCAAGTTTTGAAACAAGGATATTTGCTGGTACATATCCAGGAAGTAAGGTTCCCTTCTCTGTAATCAAAGCAGGAGTACCTGTTACACCAACTTCACGACCTAGCTCGTATTGGGCTGCAACTGGATTCTCACACGTTTTTGCAGGAATCGCTTCACGATTCTTAGCTTTTGTTAAAGCTGTCAAGTTATCATCTGCACACCATGCGCTTACCGCTTTCTTGAATGAAGGTGAACCAACGCCCGCACGTGGGAATAAATAGTAAGAAACAGTAATACCTTGCTTATTCAACTCGGGAATTTCATTATGGATTTTTGCACAGTAAGGACAATCGATATCAGTAAACACGGTTAGTACCTGCTTTTCGTTTTTAGCTTTGTACGTAATGGTTTTACTAGCATCTTGCTTATCCATCATCGCCTTACGCTTACCAGCGAATGCTTTTTCCGCATCCTCTTGTGCTTTACGCGTCAGATCAACTTTCTTTACCCGGTCAATCAAGTTCCCGTACATAAGGAAACGTGCATCTTCAGAAACATAAACAACTTCTGTACCAAGCGTTACTTCATAAAGGCCTGGCATTTCTGTCGCTCGAACATTATCAGGCTCTTCTCCACCTAACATCCCTTTCAATTCTGTTTTAATTTTTGCGACTTTTGCGGTATCAGCCGCCTCTGCCCATGCGAGTCCAAGCATCAAGAAGGTCGTGATGGATAATGTTGCGATGAGTTTTTTATACATATTTTTTCCTATATTGTTCGAGACATAAGCATCTCTTAGAGCATGCATACTTACTATTTTGATTTTGACCGCTACTTTCAATGCTGATGAAAGCTGGGAACATATGTGTATATTGGGCATTTCTACCATTTTGCAAGCTTGGAGGATTCTACTCTTTTATCCGAAGCCCGCAAATTTACCTATACGAATAACATCCTCAATGGGATGCAAATAATGTGCTTACTCTTAATGACCTATTTTGATGAATACAGTTCCATTCGCATCCAAGTGATATTAACCCCGAGGATGATGGGACTGATGTATTGCCTGTAAACGTGCCTGAGCAACATGTGTGTAAATCTGCGTCGTAGATAAACTACTATGACCAAGTAATAACTGCACAACTCGTAGATCTGCACCATGATTTAATAAATGAGTCGCAAATGCATGACGTAAGGTATGGGGTGAAATTTTGCGACTGATACGTGCGGTTAGGGCATGTTTTTTGATGAGATACCAAAAAGCCTGACGTGTCATACCTTGTCCGCGATTAGTCACAAAAATTTGTTCGCAAGTCCCTTTACCCCGCATCAGGTCTGGTCTCGAATCTTGTAAGTACTGGTTTATCCAATTTAAGGCCTCTTCTCCCAATGGCACAAGTCGTTCTTTATTGCCTTTACCAAATACCCGAACCACACCATTTTGAAGAGAAATATTCATTGATTGAATATTGATAAGTTCAGATACACGCAAGCCTGTTGCGTAGAGCAGTTCCAACATAGCCCGATCACGTAAACCTTGTGGGCTTGTGAGATCAGGCGCTTCCAACAAGGCATCAACCTCATCTTCTGAGAGTGTATCAGGGAGAGGTTTCCCATGCTTTGGAGAAGCAATGAGTTCAACAGGCGACGCCTCTCTCTGACCTTCACGGACAAGATATTGGTAGAAACGACGGAAACTAGAAAGGCTTCTTGCAGTGGTGCGAGAGGTCGTATCGGACTCTAGTCGATGTGTGAGATAGGCCTGAATATCTGCTCGAGTAACATCCTCTAGCTTCGCTTCAGAATCAGACGTACTGAGCCATTCATAGAATATTCTCAAATCACGCTCATATGCTTCCAGTGTGTTTTTGCTTAAGCCACGTTCAGCCCATAGCGCATCGAGAAACTTATCAAGTAATTGCTGGGTATGGGGATTAATGTCAGACATCCAATATCATCTCAACATGAGGGATTCCAGCATCGAGGAAAATATCACCCTGCTGATGAAATCCCATAGCGACATAGAAATCTGTGATATAGGTTTGAGCTCCCAAACTAATGCTTTGTATCTTGTGTTTTTGGCAATAGTTTATAGCTTCCTGCACAAGTTTGGTTCCAATGCCTTGACGACGATGAGAATGCGCAACGGCGACACGCCCTATTTTAGCTTTTTGTTTTTCCTCTAAGATACGTAATGTTGCCAGCGGTCTACCATTTTCTATAAAGGCAAAATGGAGCGCTAACTGATCACCTTCATCAATTTCTAATTCAGACGGCACATCCATTTCATCGACAAAAACCCTCAGACGTAACTCTTTGACATCTTCCCAGTAATCAGACGGTAAATAAAACGAAACAAGCTCCATCATGCCTAGAGTTCGTCGCTAATCGCCTGAAGCGTTGGCACATCAATATTCGCCGCATTTGCAATAGCCAAGGCACGTTGTAAACGTACTGGTGCACTTCTTCCCATGCATTGATGATCAGGATCACCTTCAAACGCAACGACCATTGCTGCAATTAGTGCATCATGATCTAGGGACTCACCCACCAAATGTTCCTGCAACGCATGGATATCAACCGTGACATCGCGAGCAAAGTCTTGATGATCACGCCATAACTCACTCACACTGCCACCGGTACGTAAACCCGCAATATTGCTCGTCAGAATATAGTAATTTTTACGTACTAACTCCTGAAGCATCATTGCTTCATTATCAACCTTTGTTGCAGGGATATCCAAGCTAGCCAAAGCGTCATGCAGCAATGTTACTTGAGGGCCATATACTGGGGACGGCACAACAACCTTGCTATCTTGTCCTTTTTTCTTTTCAAACCATACGGAAATTACCGTTGGATTCGCCAAATCGTGCTTTTTCCAATCAACAGGTAATAATTCATTTTGAATAAGACCCACTCTGTCTCGCCACGGCTCAGGTATTTGCTCAAGGATAGTATCTAAATCCCCCTCACCTACTGCGACAAGCACAAGCTCTGGTTCAGGAAAATCAATAGCTGCTTGTTGCATATCCATATCACGCGTAACAGGATAAACAGGATAACCTAAACGCATAAAGCCACGCGCAAATACAGACCCAATTTCCCCAATTCCGATCACAACAATAGGTTTCTTCATAGTTTTCCTTTCGAACAAGTAAGTAAAGGTTTTGTAAAGTTCTAAAGAAAACACGACCAAAACCTTCAAATCAATTAGAGATAGTGAGCTAGTTATCTAAGTTTTCGGTAATACACTCTTGGATCTGTTTTTCTAATTCTTCTGGGGAAGCGGTAGTATTTTCTGTAGCAACCATTTCACATGCTTCACGTGTGAGCTGATAGCTTTCATCATTCGACGCATTATCATCAGAATTTGGCAAATCATTAGCGTTATCGTAGTTTGGCGTTGTCCCGCCCTGCTTTCTTAATTCCATCGCCACACATTCATCAACCACGCGGAAAATATCAGCATCCGTCACCCCTGCATGACGACTCGCACGAATACAGTCATTACGAATCATATCCATTGACGTTTTTGGTTGCATAGCTTCATCAACCAATTCATATTTTGGCACTTCGACTTTAGGGCGCTCTTTGCCCGTATCACTCTGAATGAGCATAGCCTGCTCTGGTGGTAAATTTAAGGTATTAGCGTCATCAGCGCGGAAGGATTTAGCCCATTCAAACTTCATTCCCAAGAAGACCAGTAGGGCAAAAATAAAGAATGCAACGATAAACGTAAGGAAGAATTGTTTGTAATTCATGAGAGCATTATATGATTATTTGATCTTTCTAGGGTAACAAATCCATGAGTGAAACTCATAAACTTTCTGAAACCAAAAATACTAGCCTGAAAATACAACATGAAACCCAGCAATGTTTCATATTACATAAATATTTCAGGCCAGTAGAAAAACAACGCTTAAATATTGGTTCTTCGGGTCGCTTCGTTGTGACGGACTCGACCCTTATTTTGATAAATAAAGTATGAGAGCTGTACAAAATATCTCTTGTGCATTGCTATTCATACCCTATCCGCCAAAACGTAGAAGCATAATGGCAGAGTATATTTTTAATACCTCTCGCAGATGTACCAAGCCGTTTCTTTAGATGATGAAAGGTTATACAAGACGAATATGCCTATTACATGAATAAAAGAGACTACCCCGAAATATTCTTATTAAGCTCAAAAAGCTTTATCGGTACGTGTTTCTTAGATATTCAAAAGCTGCCAGTAAACCCATCGCTTCACCACCAATGGCGCGACCAGGACGATTGCGTAAATTCCATGCCATCACATCAAAATGTACCCAAGGCACATCGTCTGATATAAAAGCCTCTAAAAATAGTGCCGCTGTAATCGCCCCACCATAAGACTCGCCAGGTGAGTTAACTAAATCAGCAACATTGCTGGATAATTTACTAAAGTAATCTTGGTATAGTGGTAATTGCCAAATAAGCTCATGAGAACTGTATCCAGCTGCATTTAGCTGGGAAGCCAAACCATCGTTATTCGTGAAAAAGACCGGCACCTCTGTTCCCAAAGCAACCCGTGCCGCACCTGTTAAGGTTGCAAAGTCCATTACCAAATCAGGTTCTAACGCGCAGGCTTCTGTTAAAGCATCACAAAGCACCAGGCGCCCTTCCGCATCCGTATTATCAATCTCAATGGTCTTACCCGAACGTGTACCAATCACGTCACCAGGGCGGAAAGCATCACCTGAAATCGCATTGTCAGCAGCCGCTATCAATACCGTCAACTGAACAGGTAATCGATACGACATAACTAGCATCGCCAAGCCCAAGACATGCGCAGCACCACCCATGTCCTTTTTCATATTGCGCATAAATTTGGAGCCTTTTATATCTAAGCCCCCGGTATCGAAACAGATGCCCTTCCCCACTAATACAATATGCGGATGCTCCTCCTCTCCCCAATGAAGACGAATCATACGAGGATCATGCTCACTGGCACGCCCTACGGCATGAATGGCAGGATACTCAACGCGCATTTGTTCTCGATCAGACACTTCGCTGAAAGTGGCCTGAAACTGTTGCGCAATAGTTTGGGTAGCTTGAGATAAGTGCTCAGGCATCATCCTATTAGCAGGGGTATTGATAAGATCACGAACCAAAGTAATAGCATCAACCTGAGGTAAAACATGACCCGCCTGTTTAACATACAACATCGGGTATTTTGCAGACTCATCATCTTTAAAACAATAGAGGCCTAAGGCCCAGCCCAAAGCGATATCTTCTTGTTGTTGGTCAGTCCAGTCTCCCTCTAAATGATAACTACCCATTGGAAGCTGGCGACCGATGTCACCCAAGGCCCAGCGCAGTTCGCTACTTCCTGTAGCACCGACTAAGACTTCAGAGAGATTTCCATGTCTATCTGGAAGCATGCATAGCGAAGAAGCAGATGCGGTAAAACCAGTGGTATCAACCCAGCGCTGAGTTTGCTCTGACTGCTGAGAATACCAATCTTGAAAATTATTCTGAAAAAGAACCTGAATAGGAATGGAGTGTTTCTGTAGTGATGTTTGGAACATATTCTAAATCAGTAAAAACCATAAAAATACGCTGTCACATGATTAATGTAAATATATCTCTGATCAAATCATCCCATCATACAAAAGCACAGAATCACGACCTAACACTCAAACATCTAATTTCAATGAGAATTCGCTTGAAGAGCATGATCAACAAGAATACTTTTCTTGTGATCCACGTCTAAAATCTCATCAGGTAAGCGGTGCTCTGGTATATTGTGACCTTGCGCACGCTGCCATTCCATAATAACTTGAAACTGTTCCACAGGTGGTTTTTTGCGAAGAAATTGGTCGTTATTTGAAATGCCTTTGACTTTGCATAAATAATTCACCGCATTGAACCACGCCATGTTAAAACCTTGCGTTTTGATATTGAAGTGTCGGCAAAATAGCTTATTATCTTGGCTGCCTGACACAACAAAAGCTGGCGTGTAGTAACTGATTTTACGCTTCTTTCCAGAAAGATCCCCACGCTTATGGCGATGCTTGGTATTCACCAAGAATTTCATTTTAATACCACCAACACCAGTTACATAAGCTGAATTACGGCGTTTTTCACTCCGCTCTCGGTTTTTTTGAGAAGCAATCATATTCGCCTCAAACTTCCATTCGGACTCTAACTTTTTGGCCGCCATGCGATCTTGTTCAAGAGCTGTCGGCGTTTTGGGATGGTAATATTTTTGGCGTAACTTGCCGCCGACTGATACCGCAACTCGAATTCGCTTGCCTTCATCATATTCATAGATAGGCATAAATTCACACTCTCCGAAGCGAAGGCCCAGGTTCTTTTTAGCCCTATTTGAGAAGTTTTACCCATTACTTAAAAACACAAAAGACTCGCGCTTAGTGTAAATAATGGCAACTCAATCAAAACACATAGTGTAATCCTGAGGCTTCAATATTAATAAATACATTTGCGCTTGCACTCATAGATGAAAATAAAATCCTGAACACTCGTAGCTGTTATGAAAACACCCAATGACCTTCTAATATTATTTACCAAAAGCTTTTAAAAACAAGAACAAATCTAGGATGCAGATAACTACACCGATTATCTTATTGTGCTCTAATTATAGTCGCCTAGCTTTGACATAAGTTAAATCTTATCAAAAAAGAGCTGAATCTTTAGCAACTTAAGCAAATGTTTAGATGATTACCTAGCCTATTGGTAAAGAGCTAAACAGCACTAATTTAGAATAGATTTAAGGAAAAACATACTAAAAACCTGCATCTTATTGAAAAAAGCATGGCTACTATGAGGTTACTTTTTGAACATCTGCTACAGTTAATGGAGTAATCACTGAAATTTACTGGAGAATGGTCATCAACCCACAATTTATAATCGATTTTTGGTTCAGTGAACCAATGAACCAACATTGGTTTTCATCAACAAAGACTATTGATGATGAAATTCGTGAGCGTTTTTTTGATATATGGCAAGATGCCCAAACAGGTAAGTATCAATCTTCACAAAGCTCAGCAACAGGAGCATTGGCACTATGTATCATCCTAGATCAGCTACCACTCAATATGTTCAGAGGGAAGGCGAAGAGTTTCTCGACAGAACAACAAGCCATAGACGTGTCCAAACACGCGATTAAAAAACAGTTAGACAACAAACTAAACGATACACAGGTCGCTTTTCTATACATGCCACTGATGCATTCTGAGAACCTTGAGGATCAACAACTCTCCGTTCACTCTTTTGAGAAACGTCAGATTGAGGGTAATCTGCGTTTTGCCAAACATCATTATGGAATTATTAAAAAGTTTGGCCGTTTCCCCCACCGAAATAAAATTTTACAACGAACCAGTACCGCAGAAGAAATTGCGTACCTACATTCAAACGAAGCATTCACGGGATAACTAATGACAACAACAAATACATGCCTTATTACAGGCGGCTCTGGCTTTATCGGACAACACCTTATCCCTCAGCTGCTAAATGCTAATTACCAAATTACTGTCTTAACCCGTTTCCCGGAAAAGACTGCCAAGCTCTTTAAGAAACCAATTCAATGCATTGAAACATTAGAACAAATTCATGATGATCAAACCTTTGATGCTGTCATAAATTTGGCAGGCCAAGGCATCGCTGATGCACGCTGGAGCGATGCAAACAAACAATCTATCCGCAGTAGTAGAATGAGCATCACCACTGCCCTAATAACACTGTTTCAGCGACTGAATACCAAGCCTGGCATTTTTATTAGCGGTTCGGCTATTGGCTATTATGGCGCAGGTATCAAAACCAATATCACAGAAACATCAGGGACTGATAACAGCTTCTCAAGCACACTTTGCATGGAATGGGAGAATATCGCTAGTCAAGCACTAGATTTAGAAATTCGCACCTGTATATTGAGGACAGGCATCGTTCTAGGAAGAAACGGTGGCGCACTAAAACGTATGCTTCCACCCTTTAAATTCGGATTGGGTGGACGAATAGGGAATGGCCAACAATGGATGTCATGGATTCACATCGATGACTTATGCAATATGATGTTGTATATGATTAAGCACAATGACTTAGAAGGCACTTTTAATGGCACCGCCCCTACCCCTGTAACGAATCAGGATTTCACAAAAAGTCTCGCCAAAAGGCTTCACCGCCCCGCTATATTCCCCATGCCAGCCATGGTTGTTAAACTTCTCTTTGGTCAAATGGGTGAAGAACTACTCTTAGCGGGTCATCAAGTCATACCAAACCGCATATTACAAACCGATTTTACCTTTCAGTACCCAACACTCACGCAGGCCCTTGAAAACGTTGTTTAGCTGAATGATTATCATTCTTTGCGATAAATAAAGAAAGAACAGCCTCAATTGCATGACGGGATAATTCAAGACAATAAAAAAGGGAGCCTCAGCTCCCTTAATTAAACGACATGTCTTACCACTTAGATGAATTGCACCTCAACAATTTCATACTCGCGAGTACCACCCGGAGCTTGTACGGTTGCAACATCACCTTCTTCTTTGCCAATCAAAGCACGCGCTACAGGTGAAGATACCGCAATCTTGTTTTCTTGGATATCCGCTTCGATATCACCAACAATCTGGTACTTCACAACCTCTTCAGTATCAACATCTTCTAACTCAACCGTTGCACCAAAAACCACACGTCCTTCATTACCAGAAGCTAAACTAGCGACCTCAATAACCTGCGCTGTTGAAAGAATACCTTCAAGCTCTTGAATGCGCCCTTCATTAAAACCTTGTTGCTCACGCGCAGCATGGTATTCCGCATTTTCTTTCAAATCACCATGTTCACGAGCATCAGAAATAGCTTGTACAATCGTCGGACGCACCACTGATTTTAAATGAGTTAATTCTTCTTTCAGCTTTTCAGCACCCGTACTGGTTATAGGAGCTCTAACCATTATATTTTTCCTTTATGCAAATCTTGTAAACGATAAACCGAACGTATGCATTCATGTGCCATTGCCTGACACAATGCCCACGCACCCGCGATAGTCGTAGTATAGGTTACTTTACCTTGTAGGGCTTCACGGCGGATTTCGTAGGAATCCTTAATTGCTTGTTTACCTTCAGTAGTATTGATAATTAAATCAATTTCACCATTCTTAATCAAATCGACAACGTGCGGCCTACCTTCTTGAACCTTACGGGTCTCGGCACATGCTAAGCCAGCTTCCATAAGCGCACGTCGAGTACCACGTGTTGCAACTAACTCGAAGCCTTGTTCAATCAACATTTTGGCAATCGGCAAAATGGCTTCGCGATCATGTTCACGCACACTGACAAAAGCAGTACCTCCCTCAGGAAATTCAATACTTGCACCACGCTGAGATTTACTAAAGGCTTCAGCAAAGGTTTTGCCAACACCCATCACCTCACCCGTAGATTTCATTTCAGGGCCAAGTATCGGATCAACACCAGGGAATTTAATGAATGGGAATACCGCTTCTTTCACAGAATAGTAACCAGGAATCGTTTCTTCAAGCATACCCTGCTCTTTCAAGGAAACACCCGCCATACAAAGTGCAGCCACTTTCGCCAGTGGCCGACCAATTGCCTTAGATACAAAGGGTACTGTACGTGAAGCACGAGGGTTCACTTCTAGCACATAAATATCATCGCCTTTGATCGCAAACTGGGTATTCATTAACCCAACAACACCTAACGCTTTCGCCATTTTAACAATTTGCTCACGCATGCGATCTTGCAAATCATCCGACAAAGAATAAGGGGGCAATGAACACGCTGAGTCACCTGAGTGAACACCCGCTTGCTCGATATGCTGCATAATGCCGCCGATTAATACATCTTCGCCATCACAGATTGCGTCGACATCCACTTCGATTGCATCGTCAAGGAAACGATCGAGTAATACAGGTGAATCATTAGAAACTTGTACCGCATAGGTCATGTAGTGACGAAGATCTTCTTCGTTGTACACGATTTCCATAGCACGACCACCCAATACATAGGAAGGCCGTACCACTAACGGATAACCAATTTCTTCCGCTAAACGTACCGCAGATTCAGTATCACGTGCAGTCCGATTCGGTGGCTGTTTCAAACCAAGCTTTTCGATCATTTGCTGGAAGCGCTCACGATCTTCCGCAAGATCAATGGCATCAGGAGATGTACCAATAATGGGCGCACCATTGTCTTCCAAAGCTTCGGCTAATTTAAGAGGCGTCTGACCACCATATTGAACAATCACGCCTTTTGGCTTCTCAAGATCAACAATCTCCAGTACGTCTTCCAAGGTTAATGGCTCGAAATATAAACGATCAGAAGTATCGTAATCGGTAGAAACTGTTTCAGGGTTACAATTCACCATAATGGTTTCATAACCGTGATCACGCATCGCAAATGCTGCATGAACACAACAATAATCAAATTCGATTCCCTGACCGATACGATTAGGACCACCACCTAAGACAATGATTTTTTCTTTATCTGTTGGCAAGGCTTCACATTCTTCATCATAAGATGAGTACATATAAGCAGTACTGGTAGAGAATTCGGCTGCACAGGTATCAACACGTTTGTATACCGGACGAACATCTAATTTATGACGGTGCTTACGCACACTTTTTTCAGACTCATGAAGCAATGTTGCCAAACGCAAATCAGCAAAGCCTTTACGCTTAAGATTAAACATTTCCTGTTTCGAAATATCTTTAAGAAGGCGGTTTTTCAAACCTTTTTCTAAAGACACAATTTCTTCGATCTGTACCAAGAACCAACGATCAATACTGGTTAAGTCGAAAAGATCATCCAAAGTCATGCCAAAGCGGAAAGCATCAGCAACATAAAGAATACGTTCACTACTAGCTTTGGTTAGTTCGCTGCGTAGAATGTCCTTTGCATCTTTGGCTTCAAGGTCTACGCGCTCATTAAAACCTTCAATACCCGTCTCCAAACCTCGTAAAGCTTTTTGCATAGACTCTTGGAACGTTCGACCAATTGCCATAACCTCACCAACAGACTTCATCTGTGTGGTCAATAAAGCATCTGCCTGCGGGAATTTTTCAAAAGTGAAACGGGGAATCTTTGTTACCACGTAATCGATACTAGGTTCAAATGATGCGGGCGTTGCACCACCTGTAATATCATTTTGCAACTCATCCAAGGTATAACCAACAGCAAGTTTTGCGGCGATTTTCGCAATCGGGAAACCTGTTGCCTTTGATGCTAGTGCTGATGAACGTGATACCCGAGGGTTCATCTCAATGATAACCATACGACCATCATCAGGATTGATTGAGAACTGAACGTTCGAACCCCCTGTATCAACACCAATCTTACGCAAGACTTTCAATGAAGCATCACGAAGGATTTGGTATTCCTTATCGGTTAGAGTTTGTGCTGGCGCAACGGTAATCGAATCACCCGTATGGATGCCCATTGGATCAAGGTTTTCGATAGAGCAGATGATAATACAGTTATCAGCTGAGTCACGAACCACCTCCATCTCATATTCTTTCCAACCCAATAAAGATTCTTCAAGCAAGACTTCTGTGGTTGGAGACATATCCAGGCCACGCGCCGTAATCTCTTCAAATTCTTCTTGATTGTAGCCAATACCACCGCCAGAACCCCCCATAGTGAATGAGGGGCGAATAATAATGGGAAAACCAATCTTCTTCTGAATAGCGCGCGCTTCTTCCATGGAATGTGCCACTTCAGAATTCGCAGAAGACAAACCAATCTCCTCCATGGCAACACGGAATTTTTCACGATCTTCCGCCATGTCGATGGCTTCTTTCTTAGCACCAATCATTTCGACATTATGCTTTTCCAGAATACCCTCACGATCAAGATCAAGTGCACAATTCAGTGCCGTCTGCCCCCCCATGGTGGGTAAAAGCACATCTGGCTTTTCTTTTTTGATAATGGCTTCAACGGTTTTCCATTCTATAGGCTCGATGTAAATCGCATCTGCCATTTCAGGATCGGTCATAATGGTGGCTGGGTTCGAGTTCACCAAAATAACGCGATAACCTTCTTCACGAAGCGCCTTACACGCTTGCGCACCTGAATAATCAAATTCACAGGCCTGTCCAATGATAATCGGGCCGGCACCAATAATTAAAATACTTTCAATATCACTACGTTTAGGCATTTTGGCTCTTGCTCTCGTGCATCATGGAAATAAACTGGTCGAATACTGGGGCAACATCATGTGGCCCTGGGCTTGCTTCAGGGTGTCCTTGGAAACCAATAGCTGGACAATCCGTACGTGAAATACCCTGCAATGATTTATCAAACAACGAACGATGTGTTGCTGTAACATTTTCGGGCAAGCTCGCATCATCAATCGCAAAACCATGGTTCTGACTGCTGATCATGACTTTTTGCGTCTCTAAATCCTGAACAGGATGATTCGCACCATGATGACCGAACTTCATCTTTAAGGTCTTTGCACCACTTGCAAGCCCCAGCAATTGATGTCCCAGACAAATACCAAAGGTCGGTACTTTTGTTTCAAGAACCTGTTGAATCGCTGCAATGGCATAATCACAAGGCTCTGGATCACCGGGACCATTTGACAAGAATACGCCATCTGGCTTCATTGCAAGCACATCCGCCGCTGAGGTTTTGGCTGGAACAACCGTGACATGGCAACCACGATCAACCAACATGCGAAGAATGTTTTTCTTCACGCCAAAATCGTAAGCAACAACATTGTAATCTGCTGATTCAGCGGTTACCGACTTTTCGTCTTCCTTATTGAGCTCCCAAGAACCTTCAGTCCATTCATAAGTGGCATCAGTAGTAACTGCTTTAGCCAAATCCATACCCTTCAGACCAGCGAAAGCTTTTGCAGCAGCTAAAGCCGTTTCTGCAGAAGGTGCATCACCAGCAATCACACAACCGCTTTGTGCTCCTTTTTCACGAAGGATCCTTGTTAGACGACGTGTATCAATATCCGCAATTGCAACAATATTGCGTCGTTCTAAATAATCAGTTAGGGATTCTTCTGCACGCCAGTTACTGTGCAGTAATGGAACGTCTTTTACGATGAGACCCGCTGCAAAGATTTCATCAGCTTCTTCATCTTCGGTATTGACACCGACGTTACCAATATGGGGGTATGTTAATGTAATTAACTGCTTAGCGTATGATGGATCAGTTAATATCTCTTGATACCCGGTCAATGCTGTATTAAATACAACCTCTCCCACCGACTCTCCATCACAACCAATTGACTCTCCATGAAAGACACTTCCATCTTCCAGAACCAGTATTGCGGACTTTCTCACTTAAGTTCACACCTCTTAAGTCATATTTATGATTAAAATATGACGAATACAAAAAACGGGATGTCATCTCATCCCGTCAAATTATGTGTATCTTTTCATGAAAACCAACGAGACGTCGATTTCTCCTAACGACGCACAAAGACACATTGGGGGCATATTTTAGCACTTACTTTCAGTGTGTCTATGTAAGATTCATCTTGTGCACAGACTTTTGCAAAAAATCATACTTTGGTTATTAAAAACAGTTAATTCCTGATGAGTGCTGATACACCACTATAATTTTTCCAACAAACTCGTTACCCTGAATGACCTCGTAATATCTACATCCAAAACATGTCTCCACAAACACCGACCGAACAGCAATTACAATTTGACCAAGAACATATCTGGCATCCCTATACCAGTATGACCTCTCCGCTACCTGTCTACCCTGTGGTATCCGCATCGGGTGTGCGTTTAACGCTAGCGGATGGACGTGAGCTTATAGATGGTATGGCATCGTGGTGGTCAGCCATTCATGGTTATAACCACCCTGTACTCAATCAGGCTATCACTGAACAGCTCTCAAGAATGTCGCACGTCATGTTTGGTGGCATTACGCATCAACCTGCCATTGAACTTGCAGAAACTCTCATCTCAATCACCGCCGATAATCTACAGCATGTATTTTTTGCAGATTCCGGCTCAGTAGGTGTGGAGGTTGCTCTCAAAATGGCCATACAGTATTGGCATGCTCAAGATAAAACCTCGAAATCTAAAATGCTAACGGTGCGTAATGGCTATCATGGAGATACCTTTGGCGCAATGGCTGTTACTGATCCTGAAGGCAGCATGCACAGCCTCTACAAAGATATTCTACCCAAGCACTTTTTTGCTGATGCACCTAATTGCTGGCGTAACGATAATCGCGAAATTGCACACAACGCAACTCAACTGCATAAAGTGCTAGAACAGCATCACGATGAAATTGCAGCCATCATCCTTGAACCTATTGTGCAAGGTGCTGGTGGCATGCGCATTTACTGCCCAGAGTATCTACAAGCTGTCAGAGCCTATTGTGATGAGTATGACGTATTATTAATTCTGGATGAGATCGCAACCGGGTTCGGTCGGACGGGAAAACTCTTTGGCTATGAGCATGCGGATATTCAAGCTGATATTTTAGTCGTAGGCAAAGCCTTAACGGGTGGCTATATGACCTTAGCAGCCACTTTATGCAGCTCAAAAGTCGCACATGGGATTAGTCAGAACCAGGGCGTATTAATGCATGGCCCCACCTTTATGGCTAACCCACTCGCTTGCAGTGTTGCCAATGCCAACCTCGCATTGCTTTTAAACGCCGATTGGCAAAGCAATATCCAGCGCATAGAGCATATGCTTCGCAAAAAACTATCCGTTTGTGGGACTTTACCGATGGTTAAAGATGTCAGAGTCATCGGTGCAATTGGAATCATTGAAATGCAGCATCCTGTGGACATGGAAAGCATTCAAAGAGAATTCGTGAATGCAGGTATCTGGGTAAGACCCTTTGGCAAACTCGTTTATATGATGCCACCTTACATTATTAGTGATAATGATTTAACAACACTTTGCACATCCATCATCAAAGTAATCACTCAGCAATCACCTTCTTAAGGAACTTCTGATCAAGTCCAAATAATATTGGAACCGAAGCTTTAGCCTCGCCTAACATATTGGAAATAAACTACGAAGGGCGGGACTGAAGTCCCGATTCCAAAAAAATAGACTTAATCAGAGATTCCTTAACCTTACGCATCACGTAAATAGGGTTCGATGGTTTCATTCCACAGAGTCTGTTTACCTAATTGCTTAACACGCTTTTTCATGCCCCACCACCCCTGTAAACCACCTGTATGGATGATAGATACCACATCACGCTCTGAAAACTCGAACTCTTTCACTCTGTGCAGCAACGCTCGGCACATCTTACTGCTATAAATGGGGTCGAGTAATACTCCAGTTTCTTCATACCATGCTTCAATAAACTGAAGATGCTCAATATCAACTTTGGCATAACCACCAAAATCAGCAGCAATCAAATCATAATCCGCATGGTTACCCTGCGCCACATACTGACTGACACGCTGCCCTAACTCGGGATCTTTTAAAACGGAAAAACCAAGTACTCGCTGTTCCTGCCTCGCACCTCTGATTAAACCTGCTACTGTCCCTCCTGTTCCACAAGCACTGCTCATGACGGTTGTTTTGGGAAGTAATTTATTTACTTGCTGTGCTAGCAATTCACAACCTTGCACTGCCAAAGTATTAGAACCCCCCTCAGGTAATAGGTATGCCTCTGGATACGCTTGTCGAAGCTTTTGCAAGTAATCGGGATCATTGCGTTGTCGATAGGTTTTCCGATCAACAAATTTCAGTGTCATTCCGGCTTGCCGAGCTTTTGAGAGCGTTTCATTATCAGCATAATGTTCTTCACCGCGAATAATACCAACACATGAAAAACCATACCGCTGACAAGCTTCTGCTAAAGCGCTAATGTGATTGGAATACGCACCACCAAAGCTGACAACCGATTGATACCCCTGCTGTTTGATCAATTGAAGATTCAGGTGTATCTTGAATTGCTTGTTACCGGCACCTAGCCCTTTTGGGCTATCAATAGTAACAAGATGAAACGTCAGCCCACGAATGGGAGAAAGAAAAGAAAGATCGTGAAAATACAATGCAGGCGGCGCTAGTAACATGCCCTTACCTTATCAGATTATGTAATTAGACCATGTAAAACCGAAACTAAGCTGACAGTTCTGGGGACGATTCATGATTAGATGTTACTGATTGATCAGCACAAAGCCCACTTTGGCTAATAGACCCCTTAATTGCATTCGACAAATGTATCTTCAAAGCTTTCATTTCATTATCTAAACATTCATCACTTGTCTGCTTCCCACTGGAACTCAACACCAAGCTCATTTCTTCTCTTACCATTGCCATGCGTGAACAGAATGCATTCATCACAGAAGATGAAGCAAAGAAGCATTCCGGCTTCATAGTGCCCATTATCAACTCTGCATATTCAACTAGAATCGTTTCAATGGTATTGCTAACAGACCTTGGGTGGCTAATTCTTACCAATGATTGATTCATTCCTGTCAGAGTGGTTTGGCGAATGTCAGTATGTGGCATACGACGCTTCATAATCGCCACCAAGAAATTCAAAATCAAATGAGCAGATTGCGTATATTCCTGAGGAACCCTGATCTCTTTCATATCAAGTTTATGCAAATGATATGACGATAAAATGTAGTTGTGTGCAAGCTCAAGGCTGTCAGAAAAATTCTGACAGGTAAAAGCAAAGGCATCATCTAAATCACTAGTGACTAAAAACTTCAAATGTAACAAATCTTCTTCGTACAAATCCTCTTGTGTTGAAGCAACACCATGATCAGCGAACATCCGTTCCCTAAGGTTTTCAATGTAAGATAAAAGATTCAGCGAGTGCTGCCATGTAGTAAATTGAAAATTCACTTCGAATGATAATACTAAGCCATTATCCGTTCTTTCTACTTCAACAAACCCCATGTTCGGAAAAAATGAGCAAGTATCATGCAAATCCACAACCATCATCACGTTATGTCTAAAATCACATCCTTTAGCATTGACCACTTGATGATAGGCAACATCCAGCACCTGAATACTTTCAGGAACAGGTGCAGTCACGCAGGATAATTGTGGGATATGATAAATATTTGAACGCACTTCCGGCCTGTCAGGATTAGTAAAAACCTGAAATTTTATCGAACGAGAGTTATCTAACTCAGACACCTAAGTCCCCCATAAATAGTTGAGTATTGGGGGAAGCTATATCAAACATCTGATATTTACAATGGAATTTTTTGCGCTTATAGCTGGACTTTCATGACTATGTATTTTAAATATATGTAATAGAAGAAATTGTCTTATTCCGCGCTGAATACAAATATGATTACCCGATATTTTAAATCGCAGAAAAACACTTAACTCACCATAGGAAGGTGTACAAGCAATAAAGCTCCACACGTTTAATACACTAAAATCCTGCTTAGTTTTCAGCACCAGCCGCTACTCAAAGCAGACATTTATGCCTGTAGCTTCTCTCTTTTCTCTGACGCTCTTTTATCATTCGATCGCATGAGCTGATAGGTCAAATACAACTTCGCTGGTATAGATATCAAGAGCCCACCCGCAATGAGCAAAGAAATGAGCATAATATCAGCGACATCACCTTTGGAAACCCTATCAGTGAAAACCGCCAAGCCCAAACCAACACCAGCTATCCCTAAGCCTATGAAAGTTAGAGCATACATTGTCTTACTTAACTGTGACTCTGTCATAACTACTCCCAGAAGCGATGAAATAATCGCGTTCTAGGATAAATGTATGACATCACAATTCCTGAAACCTTGATGAACATCAAAGTAGCCGTCTTAGCAAGATAGCTTAGTACCCTGTCATTTCCAAGTAGCCCTTAGCTACTCGCTGCTTAGACACGGCATCCAGCACCTCAACAGCACCTTCCCAATAGCTCACACCCGTATCCATCATTTGCTCAGGGAATCGCGCCTTTACCAACCACTTCTTTTTTAATGTAGGAATCTCAAACTGCCAAACGACTGGATAGCGCTCCCCTTTTTCATTCTTCCAATAATCTATAGGCTGCAAGTAAACCTCATCTTTAGAAATTTCCGTAACAGAACCATCACCCGCAATCCATTTGCCGGAACTGGTGACATCAGCCTCCCCTGTTGTCTGACGTAATTGGTAATACATGAAGTCATTGCCATCATCAAACTGCAAAGCAAACCAATCCCAGCCCACTTGATTATCATCCAATGCACTGGTACTCCATTCTCGGTCAAACCATGACAAACCTTTTACTGAATATGATTGCTTGTTAACCTTTATCGTTCCAGACGTATCCATTCGCGGATAAGAGTAGTAATACGATGCATTACCTTTTTGTTTACCCTTTTGGCTGAGTCCTTGTTGCCCTTGTAAAACCAATGGTTTGGCTTTTGTTAAGGCTAAATCTAAAACGAAATCTTGCGCTTTAATCTGCACCTTCCATGGAAAATCGGCACCTTTACTTGAAATAATCTGCCAATCTTCCAGCCACACTCGAAAATTTTGTTCTAACTCACTACCTGCCAAACCGATAGCCTGCCTGACAAGTCGCTGTTGATGATGATGCCTTTGCTTTGGAATATCACTCAATGCGATATGTGCCATCCACAATTGATTTGTCGCCCATGGAGAATCACTCTTGGGCTTATCCGGTGAAAGTCCTATGCGGAAGAATGTGACCTGATAACCAAATTCATATCCGTTTTTATCAGCAACATTGCCCGTCACATACCACCATTCATTACGAAAGCCAGGATGTGCATTATGATCTTCAGGGAAAGTAAATTGCCTAGGCTCTGTTGCGCGTTCGAATCCTTCATCAGCAATACCCCCTAACCAGTCCTGTAGCTCCATTTCCTGAGATTGTGGCTGCTTATCGCATGCAACCATGAACAAACTCAACGCAAGAATCATCAATCTCATGCACTTAGCCCTTCACGAATAATGAGTTTTTTCATACGATACATGGGATATATCCCTGCCAACAGCGCTGCCAGCATAGACAAACCTATCGCCTCGAAAATGACCCACCCTGAAAACACCCGTTCCATCGTCCAACCGAAAGAGCGCTGATTGATCACATGAATTAATAACTCCGACATGGCCCAGCCCAATGGCAAAGCAAACAACCCCGCCAGGAAACCAATAAGCAGAGTTTGCATCAGAATCATTTTAGCAAGCTGCGTACTTGTCATACCAGTAGCACGTAACACGGAGAACTCGCGGGTCTTTTCTAATAAAACCGCCATTAACGCACTAAACACTCCCACAAATGCCACGATGATAACTAACAGACGCAACACATTGGTGATCGCAAACGTACGATCAAAAATAGCTAATGAAACCTCACGTATTTCTTTATTTGAACGAATACGGATTGCAGTAGATGCCCCCTCTGTCAAGGCCCTTAATGCCTGCCGAACCTGATCACCATCAGCACTTGCTGTTAATTTCAAACCGATGGAAGAAATCCCCCTATCTCGCCAATGCTTCTCATAGAATCCAGGAGCCATGACAAGCATACCCTGCGTGGCACTGTAATCTTGATAAATACCACCAATCATTGCTGAAACACTGACACCTTGCTCATTCTTTGTAAGCAATCTATCCCCAACGTTTAAATCATGATGATAGGCCAATGGTTCAGAAATAAAGATCACCTCGCCTGCCATGTAGTCTTGCCAGAGCTCTTCTCCCCCCCCTTCAAGAAAGCGAAAACCTTGTTTGCCATGCTCGCCTGGGTTTAGCACCAACAGCGGTGTAGGAACTTGCTCAACCTCTACATAGGTGGAATAACCCGAACTTACCGACTCAACTCCTGGTAATTTTTGTGCTTTGCTTAACCAACTCTCAGGCAATTTACCTTCAACACGCGATTCGGCATCATTTACTGAAGAGATATACAAATCGCTTTGTAGGGTCATCGCCAACCAATCGGCCACACTTGCGCGGAACGAACCAATCATTATGCCCACCCCCACGGTTGCTGAAACTGCGATAGCCAAGGCTATAATGGCAATATTCATACGACTCAACGAACTATGAACAGCCCGCAACACCATAGCTGGAAGCGTGCCCATTTTCTCCCACCAAGGCCGTAATATAGCCAGAGCAGCAACAGTCAGGCTCGGTATCCACAAGCTATAAGCAATCACCATCAGAAATAGCGCAAAGAATCCACCGATGAGGCTCCGTTGAAACACGACTAAAACCACAAAGGCAAAAAGCCCCATCAGTGCACCGATGAAAAATAAAGGTTTCAATACTTGATTAAAACGTCCTTCCAACATGGAAGCGCGAGTGACATGAACGGGTTGTGTCTTCGCAGCCTCCCAAGCAGGTACAAGAGTCGCGAGGATAACTGCCGACAAGGTAATACCAAGCCCTTTGACAACGGACCAAACATTGATACTAAAAGCAACCTGATCTGTTGACCTGAAAATATCATCGATCGTTTGCATCACCAGCATCAATAAAGCTTGCCCCAATAAAGCGCCCAAAAACACACCTAATAAAGCCCCCACAAGACCAATCAACACCGCTTCGATAAGCATTTGTAAAAACAGGTCTCGCTGCGTCACGCCAATCAAACGTTCAACCGCAAATTGCTTGCGGCGCTGTAACACAGAGAAAGTCATGGTGTTATAAACCAGAAATGCTCCGACTAAAACGGCCAAAAGACTCATCGCTGTCAGGTTGGTGCGAAATGCTTTCGTCATCTGATCTAACGCTTGGGTCTTGGTCGGAGAGGTAATGAGTTTAACTGATTGCGGCAATTGTTGAGCCATTGAGGGAATCTGTTCCTCAGTCAATATCAACTCAATTCGATCAAGAAAGCCTGTTTTACGTAATAATTGCTGAGCATTTGCAATATCTGTGAATAGCACATTGTCCATCACAGCCTGATTTGTTGAAGTAAAAACACCTTGAAGCATGACTGATGACTGCTTGCCATTCACCGACAGTGCCAGTTCTGACGATAGGGAAAACCCCAAACGTTGCCGAGTACGTTCTGCCATCAACACCGCTGATGGTTCCGTCAAAAGTTGCAACATCAACATGGGTTCAATACTCACTCCGCTTTGCTGATCAAACAAGGGCTCAGCAAAAGGATCAATGCCAATGACCTGGAATACTTCACCCGCAATCACCACATCCCCTTCGATCATTGCTGCAGTTTGTCGCATCCCGGCTAAACGTAAATTCGCATACACAATATCAGGCACGCCCTGCCCTGAATTCGCCACAATGTGATGCGTCATTTTTCCTGATACATTATCGATAGAGTTCGCAAAAGACTGTCGAGCAGAATGATTGGCAAGATCCACAGCAATCATCACCGCTGTACCCAAGGCAATACTGAGTAAGGTTAACCAAAATTGCCATGGGTGCTGACGAAAAAACCGTATGCTCGAACGCAACAAACTCATTGGAGGCAACATAGACACTACCAAGCGTACCCTGTCGAGCCTTCTGAAATCTGTCCATGGTTAAGGACTAACACTCGATCGGCTGCTTCTGCCACTACCTTGCTATGGGTAACGATTAATAAGGTTTGTCCCGTTGATTTCGCGATCGTTGTAAGTAATGACAAAACTTTCTGCCCCGTTGCCACATCTAAATTTCCCGTTGGCTCATCGGCTAATACAATCGTCGGTTTGTGGATTAAGGCCCTGGCAACTGCAACACGTTGCTGTTCTCCACCGGACAACTGATCGGGAAATGCTGCCTCTCTGCCTTCTAGTCCAACATTAGCTAGCCAAGCACTCACGTGTTTTTTTCGTTCAGTCAATGGCACATCCGCCAACTCCAATGGTAAGGCGATATTCTCGAAAACGGTTAACGTGGGGATAAGATTGAATAGCTGATAGATAAAACCTAAATGCTCCCGTCGAAACAAGGTTAATTCAGGTTCTGACATCTCAGACATACACAGCCCCTGAATACTCAGTTCCCCTGAACTTGCTTGATCAATCCCCCCTATAATGTTCAATAAAGTGGATTTCCCTGAACCACTCTCTCCCAACAAAGCAACGCATTCTCCTCTATTAAGCGCAAAAGAAACATCCGATAACACAGCCTGCTCCTTTCCTGCCTCCTGATAACTGTAGGAAATATTCGACACGGTAATAATCGGAGATGACATAGATAATCAGTATTTAATAGACGAAGGGAAAGAGTAACGCATGTGCTTCTTTTCAACAATTAATAACATTTTCCCAGGTGCACACAGACAAAAAAAGCGGTGACGTTTTTGGTTCAAACTTTCAGACAAACAGACCTAAAGACAGACAAAAATCAAGCTAAGGTTCAGCCATCAAGAACTACTATCAATTGCTAAACCCCATACTAAAAAATATAAAACAAGACAAAAATAACCGTCACAAATTGTCTTATTTATCAAGCCCAGCGGATTTATCATGATGGCTAACCACATAGCGCCCCCTTTATTATTCACACTTGCTGTTTCTCTAATGGCACCATTGTATTCAGCTTCTCTTTGGGAGCCTATTCATGTTTTGCAACGCTCTAAAATATCATCAGATTTAAAATTTCTCCCTAGTCACTATAGCTTGCAAACTCTTGATGAAAGCAAAATGCGCAAGCAACTCACCACCACAACAAGCCATGGTGAATTAACCAAACAAACATTGGAAGTCCCCCTTCCTGATGGCGAGTTCATTCAGTTACGCCTGACCAAAAAAATCATCATGGAGCCAGCACTTTCAGCAAAATACCCAGCGATTAAGACTTTCTCAACACAAGGCATCAATAATCCACATATCAGCGGTGTTATTGGTATCAACGACCTTGGCTTTCACGGTATGTTATTCACAGAAGATGGGCGTCGAGTTTTTCTAGATCGCCGAGTAGCTGATGGGGAAAACTATTACATCTCTTACTACGACACTGATTATCACCCAGTCGATAAAGAAGTCATCCGCTGTAATAATGCAGACCATGATCATTCATCATTGCGTTCACTTATCCCTAGGCAAGTAAGCACCAAACGTGTCAGTGATAGTATACGCACCTACCGCATCGCTATCGCTGCAACCGGTGAATACACGTTGTTTCATGGTGGTACAAAGTCAGCCGCTTTATCAGCGATTACCACGACTTTGGCTCGCGTTAACGAAATATATGAGCGTGACTTATCAATCAACATGACCTTGGCAGCCGGCACAGAAGACATCATATTTACCGATCCAACAACAGATCCTTTTACTGATGATGATTCGGATGAACTATACAGCCAAAGCCAAACTGAAATTAATGCAAGAATAGGCCCCACAAATTACGATATCGGCCATACTTTCAGCATTGGCAGTATTGGTACTGCTGGCAGAGGTGTAGTTTGTAACGACAAACTAAAAGCCCTAGGTATAACAGGCTCCTCTAATCCTCAGGGTGATACCTATGATATCGATTATGTTTCACATGAAATCGGCCATCAGTTTGGAGGGAGACACACATTCAATGCACAAGCAGGTGATTGCCAACATCGTTCGAATAACACCGCCTTTGAACCAGGCAGTGGTTCAACTATCATGTCCTATGCTGGCCTCTGTGAGGAAAACAATTTACAAAACAACACTGATGCTATGTTTCATACAAAAAGCATCGAAGAAATAAGCGCATTTATTAACAACCCATTAACGGGTGGCTCATGCGGCACAACAATTCCCACAGACAATAGCCAACCTGTTGCCAATGCGGGAGCTAATTACACCATTCCGGTGAGCACACCCTTCGAATTATCTGGCTCAGCGACAGATGTAGATGATGGAGACACGCTCAGTTATTCATGGGAACAAATTGACTCAGGAACAGCATCTGATGTCAATATAGACATGGGGGATAATGCAATTTTCCGCACATTCCTCCCTATTAGCTCTAGCATTCGCACCATACCAAAACTCAGCGACCTCTTAACAGGAACAACCAGCAAGGGAGAAATCCTACCCACTACAGCACGCACAATAAACTTTGCGCTAGTCGTTAGAGACCAAAATGGAGGAGTAGCTACTGATAGCATGCAAGTCACGGTTGATAATAGCGGTGGTGCCTTTGCAATCACTTCTCACAATTCAGCCAATCTGCTAACAGCCGGAGAGACCACGAATGTTAGCTGGGACAGTGCTAACACAGCATCAGCACCAATCAGTTGCCCTACTGTAGATATTCTTTTATCAACAGATAGCGGTAATACCTTCCCGACAACACTTGCAAACGCAACCGCTAATGATGGAGAGCAAATGGTTAGCATCCCTGAAGCCATCACTCAAAACTCAACATCTCGTCTTAAAATCGCTTGTAACAACAATATCTTTTTCGATATTTCTGATACCGATATCAGTATTGAACCACTGGCAAATGACATAAATATTGAACCACCCGCAACGGATCTTGACACCAGCATTCAACTGTCACAAAACCCTGGTAGTGAAAGCGAAGATAAAAGTGGAGGCGGCTCAAGCTCACCACTATTACTCCTTTGTTTATGCTTACTTTTTGGCCTACGCCGTTTAGCTAAAACATCTAGACTTTCAGAATAATGAACTTCCATCGAGAGTAGTTGACAAACGCACCTCAATCACTAAATATATTTGCCAACAAGGGCTTATAACGAGGCATTCACACAATGCAATTCAAACTATTAGGAATTTTCTTTCTCTTAACAATACTCATTTTTCCGCGAATCACATCAGCAGATCGCTATCTACAGGTGAATCATGATCAAATTCGCACTTTACTCACACAACCAAACATCCAGAAAAAAAATCGACCGCAACATAACGCTATTATCAAAGCCAAACAAATGTTACGTGTCCCATATCGCTGGGGTGGAACGACACCCCGTGGCTTCGATTGTAGCGGCCTAACACAATACTCCTTTAGACATGCAGGTATCAAAATACCGCGTACGGCTCAGCAACAATACAATGCGATTCCGAAAGTACGGCGAAAACATATGACAAAGGGTGACTTGATCTTTTTTCATATGCCAAGACGTGGTCGCGTAAACCATGTGGGCATTTATCTCGGCAACAATAAATTTATTCATGCCCCAGGACGAGGCCAGCGCGTCAAAATCAGTTCACTTTCCCGTTATTGGAATAAAAAAGTGGTGGGTGTAGGACGCCCCGGATAAAGCCTGGCATTACTCTATATCTCGCTGCAAATCTTTAAAACTCAAACCAAATTTCTTGAGATAGAGGCGTAAACGGTGGCTATCATTCGCATTCGTTTTCGCCTCGCGACTGACATGGAATAAGATCCGCCCTGCTTCAGCAAGACTGCGGCTTTTTTTGCACACCTTAACCACCTCAGTTAATTGCAATTGATCAAACAAGTCCATCTGTTCAAAGACTTCATCCCCTACTATTTCTTCGAGCTGCTCTTTTGATGAATCCTCTTGAGATAACGGCTGGTAACTCTGCCAATCGTAACTCAAACGTTTGATTTCTTGAGCAACAATCGCTTCATTAATTCGCCCACCTGAAGCCAGGGTCGCCATACGAATAATACTGGAATTCAAATCGCGAAAGTTGGCGCGCCACAAAGCCGCATCACAATGTGCAAATTTCAAATATTGCTCACGCGCTCCTTTATTGAAGCTAACCTTGTGCCCTGCCTTACGTGTAAAGACTTCCAGCTCATGGTTAATATTCGGCTCCAAATCCTCGATACGGTTTTTCAACGATAGCATTTCATAGGTCCATAGATTGATCCGTGCCAACAGATCTTCCCGAAATTCGCCTTTTTTCACGCACTCAAATAAATTGCGATTCGTGCCTGCAATCAGCTGGAAATCACTGTGAGTCTCCTTATCAGAACCAAATGGCATAAAGGTTTTTTCTTCGATAGCGCGAAGCAACATCGCTTGTTCATCCACCCCCAGCTCACCAATTTCATCCAGGAATAATAATCCCTTATCTGCCTCGCGCAATAAGCCCATGCGCTCAGAAGCAGCTCCTGTATACGATCCTTTAATGTGACCAAATAAAGCTGACATCGCATTGTCGCCGCGTAAAGTGGCACAGTTAACTTCCACCAAATTACCTGACACTTGACCACGCTGTTTTTTTAATTCAAAAATGCGCTTCGCCAAACGGGATTTACCGACTCCCGTTGGCCCAGTTAATAAAATAGGTTCCGCAGAACGAATGGAAACCTTTTCAACTTGGCTAATGAGACTATTAAATGCCTCGTTACGTGTCTCAATACCACTTTTCAAGTAAGCCACACCCTCACGCGACTCATGTGCAAAACGTGAGGCAATCAAGTCATAGCACGACAAATCCAAATCAATAATCTGAACCCTTCCCTCAGCTCTTTTCTCTTTACCAGCCCGAGTTTGTAATAACTTGCCTGGAACGTAGTTCGCTTCTGTCAGCAAATACAAGCAAATTTGCGCCACATGCGTCCCTGTTGTGATATGCACATAATAATTCGCCTGCTCAGGATAAAATGGATAAAACCTTGAAAAGTCATGCAACTGCGCATAAACCTGTTCGAAATCCCACGGATTTTCATAATCAACCACATGCGTGGTAATTCGAGTATTAGGGGAAACTTCATGCATATCTCGCACGGTTAGGTCTGCCAACTCTTCCTCATCTTCATGATGAATCAATATGAAGTGATCAACCTTGAAATCGTTCTGCATAAGAATCGCAACATTAGGACGCCAGCGTTGCCAGCGTCTCTTCCCCAAGCCCTGATGGTCTAGTTTCTGCCCTAGCATTCCGATAACAATATTATCCATTTCGATAGTCACCTATTTATTTAGATACATTCTTTTCTGCATTTTAAGTGTACGCTATTTTCATCAACCGCCCTGAAATAGAATATAATCAAGCAAAAATAATTACTTAAGATAAATAACACAGCCGCTATAAAAAACTGGCACGCCCGTTGCAATAGTTAAAGTAACTACCAACAAACGGAGCAATACCATGACAAACAAAAACTACGAAGTGATGTACCAGGAAGGTCATGTTCCCGTTAAATCCTGGACACGAGGCGTACCTTTTGATGAGAACTCTAAACAACAGTTAAATACTATCTCCCGTATGCCCTTTATTCATAAATGGGTTGCCGCGATGCCCGATGTTCATCTAGGTAAAGGCGCAACCATTGGTAGCGTGATTCCTACGGTTGGCGCAGTTATTCCAGCAGCGGTCGGCGTGGATTTGGGTTGTGGAATGATGGCGGCAAAGACCAGCTTGAAAGCCCATCAATTACCTGATGATTTGTCTGGATTGAGAAGCCGCATCGAAAAAGCCATACCACATGGTCGTTCTGTAGGCCGTGGTAAACGCGACGTTGGAAGCTGGGAAAACATGCCAGATGATGTAATCGCCGCGTGGTCACCCTTAGATGAAGCATTCAAGATTATGTGCGACAAATATCCGTTTTTGAAGAACACCAACAACATCAAACATCTTGGAACACTCGGCACGGGCAACCACTTTATCGAAGTCTGTCTAGATGAATCTGAGGATGTGTGGGTAATGCTACATAGCGGCTCACGCGGCGTCGGGAATCGTATCGGCTCTTATTTCATCGAGCAGGCAAAAAAGGATATGGAACGCTACTTCATCCAGTTGCCTGACAAGGATTTAGCCTACATCCCAGAAGGTTCGCCCATGTTTCGTGAATACACTATGTCGGTTGCGTGGGCACAGGATTTTGCCCGTATTAACCGTGAGGTGATGATGGAACGCGCACTGACAGCCTTGCGTGAAGAAATACCGACTCCCTTCACCGCAGAAGCTGAAGCCGTGAACTGTCACCACAACTACATCAGCCGTGAAAATCACTTTGATAAAAACGTCTGGGTAACACGTAAAGGCGCAGTCAGTGCTCGCAAAGGCCAGCTAGGAATTATCCCTGGAAGCATGGGAGCAAAGTCTTTCATTGTTCGTGGATTAGGCAATAAAGATAGCTTTTGTAGCTGTAGCCATGGCGCTGGACGTGTGATGTCTCGCACACAAGCCAAAAAATTGGTAAGCCTGGACGAGCACATCAAAGCCACTGAAGGCGTGGAATGCCGAAAAGACGCAAGCGTGATCAACGAAACACCTTCTGCTTACAAGCCCATCGAAAAGGTGATGGAAGCACAGAAAGATTTAGTCGAAATCGTACATATCCTAAAGCAAGTGGTTTGCGTGAAGGGGTAGCAATAATAGGAAATAAATAAAGGTTTCCTAAAGGAAATACGACAATGAGAACACGAGAAATCAGAGAAATGATCAAAAGTCGTTACCGCGAAATGGCGGAGGAACAGACGCGTGATTATTACCTGACACATGATTACTACAATGGTCGAACGTTGCAGAGACCGTATCAGCCCTATGTGGCCGAACCTAACCCAGAGGAAGAAATCGCAAAACGAGATCATGCGTATTTAAATGATTTGCTCAGTCCAAAACCGACATTAGGAAACGCTTTTGCAGAAGCTTTAGCTGGGTTCAATGGAAAGACTGATGATAGCGATCTACGGTGCAGTGATTCAACGCTAAAACCTGCAGAAGATCTACTCGTGCGTATTATTGAATGGCACGAGCGATACACCTGCGAGGGGATAGCGGCATTATTAAAAGAGGATGAAGAGCGTTTATCAACCGCCAACATTGACGCGTTGCAAAACGCTTATCCAAACGAGCCGGTGATAGTACAAAACATCATTATTTTTGCCGCTTTTTGGTTACGTAGCCCGCGTAGCTATAAGGCCAATAATGAAGCGTCGATGCTAGATCACGTCTTTGCGCATTACCCTACTCCCGCATTACTCAGAAAATGTTGGAAAGAAAGCGCAACGCCGGAGAATGTGCAGTGGCTCATGATTTACTTCGCTTATACACAGGGCACAAGCCTCAAGGCATTAACGCAGTATTTCGGCTGGAAAACAGAAAGCCCGAAACTATGGCATTTTCTGCCAGAAAGTCGCGGGCATTTCTCACCGAAGGAAGCTGTGCTGTATCAGGAAGTCATGCGCCTTGGTGGATCGGAGGACTTCTATGAAATATTGATGGATCACCCAAGCTATCAGCCCGATGTATTAAGCAGTAACGAACAAAGCCGAAACTTTTGGTATAGCGTTGTTCGCTGGTTCATTAAGCATGACGAAGATGTTGTGGGTACAGAAATCACACGCATCCTCACGTGGGCACGTCATCAGTACACCGAGTTTATGCGTGAACGCAAAGCATTCACCATGAATGGGCGAAGCCTAAGCAAAGTGATCAGAAGTGCCAACGATTATCACCGCGCTGTGCTGGCACATCAGGCCGAACTAGCACGACGTGCAGAAGCTCGACGTGTTGCTGCTATTGAACGTGCTGAACAACAACGCCAGGAAGATGTAGAACGTCGAGAACGAGCATATACCTATTATGATGATGAGCATGAAAACTACACCTGGAAGAAACATAACTGGGATAAGCAGTATCACTCCCACAAAGGTGTATGGACGTTTCGTGAGTTGGTCTCTAGCCAAGAGTTAAACCTGGAAGCGAACATCATGGAGCACTGCGTATACGACTATGACTATGGTTGTTACATGGGTGAATCTGCCATTGTTTCATTACGTCTGGATGATGAGCGTTGTATCACCATCGAATTAGAACCCACGTCTGGCGATTTGATTCAGGCAATGGGCCAATACAATCGTGACCCTGAAAAAGATGAACTAGACGTTATTCGCAAGTGGCATATCGAGGTCGTTAAATGCAAAACTCGACCTCGTAAACGACCACTGCCCTGAGTAAAGCATTAAACAAGGGGGCGGAAATGGAAATGGGTCGAGCAATCAGGCTCGACTCGCTTTAAAATAGGCACTTTATTTATAGCTCAGAAAGCCAAGTCGCTATTTCGCTAATTTCATCGTCGGTAATGCCCGTAATGGTCGCTTTCATAATGCCAGCTTGCCCATTGGTACGCTTCTCGTCACGAATATCTTTAACCTGCTCAATCAAGTAATCCTTATTTTGACCAGCAAGTTTCGGATAGGCAAGCATCAACGGTGATGTCGCATCATTACCATGGCAAGCATTACAGCCCTTCTCTTCGTATAACGCCTCCCCATCATCATTTTTAGCTTGCACATACACCATGCTCAACATGCCTAGCAAGAATACGGGAGCGAACCACATCCATCCTCTACTCATCGTACATACCAGCTTCTTCTTCATCAAAGACCTCATCCAATATAGCCATGAGGTTTTTCTCATCCACAATATGTGTCGCATCTTGTTTAAGCGCTTCTTTTGCACAGAACGCAACACGTGTATCCGCATAGGCAAACATACTCAAGTCATTTGCGCCATCGCCCACTGCCATCGTTTCTGATGTATGAATACCCAGCAGATTCTGCAAGCGTAGCAACATGTCACCTTTTGAATTTGACTGCATCATGTCGCCGCCAACCAAACCTGTCAGCTTGCCATTACGCACATGCAATTGATTGGCGAAATCCGCATCTAGCTCTAAATCATCACAGGCTTTTGACGTTGCAGGACGGAAACCACCACTGAAACAAATCACCTTCATATCCATCTCTTTTAAAGCCTGGATAAAGTCATAAGCGCCTGGCATATACGGCAAATTATTGAAAACTTTGTCCGCTGCTGAAGCATCCATGCCTTCTAAGAGTGCTACACGCTCAATCAAGCTCTCAAAGAAATCTAACTCACCCTGCATGGCTCTTTCAGTAATCGCACTTACCTGCTCTTCAACGCCACCTTTTGCTGCCGCTAAAAAGTCGATCGTTTCACCATCCATTAGTGTGGAATCAAAATCCAGCACAACCAATCTAATCATTTTCTTTACCCGATATGTAGTGTGCCGCAAAGTTTACGTGAGGTGTGCTGAAAAGACCAACCTGAGGGTTTGATAAAAAAAATCACATTTTTTTAAAATTATTTCACTCGACACTTTTACTACGACCGGATCTATAAGCTACTGTTTACAAATTGTTTTTTCTACTATTTGAAAAACGTAAAACCGTCACTATATTGCCACCCCAAAATTATGTTCTAAGCCTTTTCAGGTACTTGAAGGAATTTCAATCGTCCCTATCTATTAATCATCGAACACAACAATACACTTACAGCACACAATAAGAAGCGCTGTAGAACCAAGAAAACAGGAGTAGCAATACAATGTTTAACACACTATTTACACAAGATGTCCTTTCTGAATTTGACCGTATGAATCGTCTTTTCGCCAATGAGGCAGCAGCGACACAAGCAGCAACAGAATATCCAGCGATCAACATCGCTAAAAGTGACGAGCAAGTAGAAGTTTACGCCTATGCACCAGGGCTAGACCCAGCAAGCATCGACGTCACCCTACATGATCAGATACTCACGCTCAAAGGCGCTAAACAAGCGCGCGAAGTCGAGGACGGTGAACAAACTTTCGCACAAGAACGTTTTGCAGGCGACTTTGAACGTACTGTAAAAATAATGGACGACATTGACACCAGCAACGTAGAAGCAAGCTATGAAAATGGCGTACTACGCATCACGCTAAACCGACAAGCGAAACCAGTTGCTCGCAAAATCACTGTCAACACACACTAATTGAGGAGAATACCCATGACAACCGATACAAAGATTCGTCAGAACGACAACAAAGTAGAAAAAACCGTAACAACTAAAGCCACGCGCCCTGCGGTAGACATTTACGAAAATGTAGATACCCTAACCCTGTATGCTGATATGCCAGGTGTCAGCGCTGAAAATCTGGACATACAAGTAGAAAACAATCAGCTCACTATCGAAGCCAATGCGCAAATTGAACTGGCTGATGATATGAAAGCCGTGTACGCCGAAAACCGAACCGCTCGCTATCGTCGTAGCTTCACACTGAGCAACAAGCTAGACCAAGATAAAATCCAAGCCAGCGTTAGCAACGGTGTACTAACACTCACCATTGCGAAAAGTGAAGCCGCCAAGCCGCGCAAAATTGAGATAAAAACCGCGGCATAATCGATCATCCTCGATGAGCCACCCTTTGGGAATATCACGTTAATCAGTCTATCAATAAACCATCCTACCCGTGAAAGCGGGTAGTAGAGGTCAGCCGAAGCCTCTACTTGGTCAACTCCCTCCTGTAAGAGACGGACTGAAACGAAACGAGATAAACCTTTTGGGTGGTTTTTTTATTGCCCAATATCTTATAAGTCTGGCAGATCTT